>CAYJHK010000213.1:0-3956 GCA_964369515.1 uncultured Desulfovibrionaceae bacterium | reverse complement strand
GTTTAGGTGAATGTCAAGACTCAAGAGTTGTTCAGGGCAAATTAGAATCACGTGAGGTCTTAATGGTCACTTCCGATTAAACTGTGGACAAATACACGGTGCATGTGTACACTCACGAATTGAGTATAAGAGTTCTGTAAAGTCGTTTTCAAACATATATTTTATGTATAACGACTGTTTATAAAAGTACTTTCGAGCTGAATTACAAAGTTTTGCCTATTACAATACCATGATATGGAAGGAAAAGTTTCATGAAATTGTCGAAAACTTCATATGGTTTTTTATATAAATGTGGCCTTTATGGATTCTGGAGTATAGCTTTTTTACTTACTGCCTTTGAATTTCTTACCACTTTAGATTTGCGAACTATTGATGAAGCAACAAGTCAAGTTGTTAGTATGGAAAATACACAAGTTATTGACAAAGCTTTTGATGGAAAAGTTGTGCATGTAAAGGGGAAATTGGATGTACATGGGGAAATAGTATATTCATTTCTGGGCGTTGAAGAAAAGGGGCTTTACATGAGAGTTGAGGCTCATTTTTTTCAGTGGGCATTTCGTTCAGGCGCAAAGGCTTCGACCTTAAGTAGAATATGGATTGGCTCGCCGCAAAAAAATGATGCTTTGGACTCTAAGCACGATAATACCTTGATAATGAACGGTTTAGGCTCCCATTATAGGGTTCCACGATTGGTGACACTTGGCGCATATGCTATTGATAATCAGATATTGCCTTATTTTTCAACCCATCATCGGTCACCCCATATTGCAGTATCACAAGCCAAACTGAAAGAATTACATAATCTAATTGTGGCGCAGGCATTTAATAACACTAAACAATCTGAAAGCATTGTCGCTTATAATAATGCCATAGAGAAAAATGAAAGACCGGGTATGCTCGTGCATGAAATGGGAAATACGGTTTATTTTGGATTAGACCCTAATAATCCACGCATAGGCGATATCGAGCTGACCTTAAGCCTTGGTGCAATTCCAACCGAAGAGGTTGGGATTATAGGCAGAATCTCCAATGGCACACTTCAAATCTTTGAAGATTCCGGGGGATTCTCCAAAGGTATGGTGGCCATTGGCGCACACAATACAGATATACAAAAAATGCTTTTTGATGAGCGTGATGGGCCTTACGCTATACGGTGGTATTCTAGAATTCTTGGTTTTTTTGTCTTTTTTGTTTCTTTACGTTTAATGTCTTTATCGCTTAGTGTTGGCGGTCGAACTCATGGACCTTGGGGGGCTAGTTTAATATTAACCTTTGTGTCCTTTGGGTCATCACTCCTGCTCGCTTGGCTTATTATTGCGATAGTGTAAGAAGGTATCCCTTTTTAACATATTGAATTTTTAATTTGTTGTTCTGAAAATGCGCTTATGGATAATTACACATCAAATAGCGAGCAAGTAGAAGAACTTGTACGCTGGAGGTTGCTCATTGGCGGGCAAGTCCAAGGGGTAGGATTTCGCCCCTTTATCTATAAACTGGCACAAAAGCTTATGCTCAGCGGTACGGTTTGCAATACCGGTGACGGCGTTTGTTTGGAAATACAAGGGAAAGAGCATGTACTCCAAGAATTTTTGGATGCTCTTAAAAATACCTTGCCGCCGCTGGCAGTATTGACTTCGTGCGAAGTATTTGAGATTGCTTCCTTGCCCCTAGAAAAGGATTTCAGTATCTTAGCAAGCAAAGGGAGCAGTGCACACCATGTACTCATCAGCCCGGATACGGCTCTTTGCGGTGATTGCGAAAGTGAGTTGCGAAATCCATCAAACAGGCGACATCTTTATGCTTTTACCAATTGCACCAATTGCGGTCCACGCTATTCCATAACCAAATCCATACCTTATGATCGCGTAAATACCAGTATGGCGTGTTTTCCCCTATGCCAAGCGTGTCAAAGAGAATATGACAATCCCCTCGACCGTCGCTTTCACGCTCAGCCAAACGCATGTCCGCAATGCGGTCCCGGCTTGTATTTTGTTGAAAACACTGCAAACACATTCAACAGTATTTTTAATGCTAGCACCAGCCATCATGCGCTCACGCAGGCTTCACAAGCTCTATTCAGCAATAAAATCCTCGCCATAAAAGGACTTGGGGGCTTTCACTTAGTATGCTTGGCCTTTGATTCAGAAAGTATTGCGCTTTTGCGGTTAAAGAAAAATCGTCCGCACAAGCCGCTGGCAATCATGGCAAAAAATATCCATATTGCCAAAGAGATAGCGCATATTTCACCGGCTGAAGTTGCATTGCTGTGTGGCATTGAAAAACCCATTGTGTTGTGCAGGCGCAAGCATTTGTTGCCGGAGAGCCTTGCGCCGGATACGGACAGTATCGGCATTATGCTTCCATACACCCCATTGCACACAGCTCTTTTTGAGTATTTAGAGGCAGAGCGAACACGTCTTCTGCGCACGGAACCATTGGCCTTGGTCATGACCTCAGGCAATGCCGGCGGCGAACCCATTTGCCTTGGCAATAGAGAAGCTTTGGAGCGTTTGCGCCCCTTGGTGGACGGATTTTTATTGCACAATCGTGACATCTTGGTGCGCATTGACGATTCGGTATGTAAAATAGATGAAAATAATAATACAATTTTCTTTCGTAGAGCCAGAGGTTATGTGCCTCGCCCCGTACATATGCCAAACGTGGTTAAAGATGCGGCACCCGTTTTAGGGATGGGAGCTGAACTGAAAGCCTGCCTTTGTATCACACGAGGTAAGGATGCCTTTCTTTCGCAACACATAGGAAACTTGCAAAATCTGGAAACTCTACAATTTTATCAAGAAGTCTTACAGCATTTCCAAGAGTTATTACAGGTCAAGCCTCAGCTCATTGTACATGACCTGCATCCGGACTTTCTTTCAACATGCATTGCGAAACAATATGCCCAAGAGTCTGGAATTGCATGTATTGCCTTGCAGCATCACGTTGCGCATTCTTTTGCGGTGCTTGCGGAACATGCGCAAACGGATCCTTGCCTTGCGCTCATCCTTGACGGAAGTGGCCTTGGTGACGATGGTACCATTTGGGGCGGAGAGCTTTTTTATATCAATCCATTGACTACAACATATAAAAGACTTGGCAGGCTCAGACCTTTTGCCCTTGCAGGCGGTGAAAAAGCCATAGCGGAACCGTGGCGCATCGCAACAGCACTATCACAAGGCACTGTATTTGAAGATAAAATATTTTCGCAGTTTCGCAATTCCGCATTGCTAGCAGAGATGCTGAATAAAAATTTGCATTGTAGCCTTACCTCATCAAGCGGCAGACTCTTTGATGCCGTTGCTGCGGCTCTGTCCATTTGCACGCATATCAGCTATGAAGGCCAAGCCGCCATTCGCCTTGAAACCGCACAAAAGATTTTTGACTCCACTTCAAATTGCTACAACGACATATCTCTTAATTTACCGGAACGTTGCCATGCAAAAAATGTCAATGGCTTATGGGAATTACCAAGCCAAGAATTTTTCACACACACTCTGCAAATTGCTCAAAATCAAGGTCAAATTCAAGCTGCACGTGCATTTCACGCTCTTTTGAGTCAAGGTTTTGCGCATATGGCAGAGGCGGCCAATGCGGAATATGGCCTAAAAAATATTGTGGTCAGCGGAGGAGTATTGCAAAACGCCACCATGCACAGGCTGTTACGCCGTGATTTACAAAAATTGGGCTTTAATGTACTCACAGCAATAAATATTCCGTCAAACGATGCCGCAATCAGTCTTGGTCAGTCCTATTTTGGGGCATTGCACGCCAAGCGAATGAGCACATGATTGCATTTGTCAAATTAAGAGCTTATCCGTAAATAACGTATCGTGGACGATTACTTCGTCAAAACTCACTTTTCCTTGTACTCGCCTCACGCTACATTTATTTACGGACAAGCTCTAAGGAAACGCTGATTAAATATAATTTTGTACATGCAAATCTATTGAATTGGC
>CAYJHK010000212.1:0-3962 GCA_964369515.1 uncultured Desulfovibrionaceae bacterium | reverse complement strand
GATTGCTTCGCTGCGCTCGCAATGACTTTCGTTATAAAATCAAGTCATTGCGAGAAGCGAAGCTTTGATGCAATCCATGCCTTTTTGAGTTGTGTAGACATCTTAAGACAGGAGCCCATATATACAAGTTGGGGCAAAATCTCACCGCCCCTCCTTTGTCTTAGAAATTAATGACTTAAAAATTAAGAATTTCGCCGATTTCCTTGAGTAATGCATTGAGCCCTTCAGCCTTGGTGGCACATATCTTCATGGCTTTAGGGTAGGCATTTTCCAGAATTATTTTTTCTTCATCGTCCACGAGATCCCATTTGTTTAATACCAAGAGGTGCGCAATTTCCGTAAGTTGCATTTCCGTAAGAACTTCTTCCACCGCTGCAAGATGTTGCTCAAGGTTAACATGGGATGCATCAGCCACGTGCAAGAGCACATCGGCAGCCTCCAGCTCCTCCAAGGTCGCCTGAAAAGCCTCCTTAAGTTCCTTGGGTAAATTGCGTATAAAACCAACCGTATCGGCTAAGATTACTTCTTGTTCTTCCGGAAAGCGCAAACGTCTTGTGGTGGGGTCAAGGGTGGCAAAAAGCTTGTCCTGTGCTATAACTTCAGAGCGAGTAAGCGTATTGAGCAGGGTGGATTTGCCGGCATTGGTATAGCCCACAATGGCCACAAGGGGGATGCCTTGGCGAGAGCGACGGGAGCGTGTAAAGGCACGCTGCTTGCGCAGTTCATCAAGATTTTTCTTAATTTTTGCAATGCGATCACGTACTCGGCGTCTGTCGGTCTCAAGTTTTGTTTCACCAGGCCCCCGTCCGCCGATACCTCCCATAAGTCTGTCCATGGCACGATTTTTTCCCACAAGGCGTGGCTGAGTATACTTTAACTGTGCCATTTCCACTTGCAATTTTCCGGCACTGCTTACAGCATGTTGGGCAAAAATATCTAAGATGAGCTGGGTACGGTCAAGAACTTTTCTTTCGGTGATTTCTGCAAGATTTTGCAGTTGCGCCGGCGAAAGCTCGCCATCAAACACCAAAACAGATGCATGACTTTGCAAGGCTTGCACTTCCAATTCGGCAATTTTTCCTCGCCCCAAAATGGACTTGGGGTTGACCTTGGGAACACGTTGCACCATGGAACCGACAACGGTCAATCCGGCTGTTTTAGCCAAATCCGCCAATTCCACAAGATGTCCCTCTTGCACATGGCGTGGCAATGTACCCACCGAAATAAGCAAGGCACGAGTGGTGGACTCTGCTTCCTTTGTGCCGTCAAGCTCTCGCCGCAGCTCTTCCTCCAAGGCTTCGACCATGGTGAAATCCGCCTCGGCTTTGTCCCACGGCCTCGCTGCGTACACACGGTATGGCTCATTTTCCGGATTTGGCGGCAAAAGATGCGCATATTGCCATTGCATGGGCTCACCGTAGGGATTTACGGTTAAAACACAAACGGCATCCAAACGCAAAAAGAGCATATCCATCAGGTCTTCTTGCGATAAAAGCTCGGGGGTCAGGTGCGTATGCAAAAGTCGTGCCCCACGCAAACGTCCGGCACCGCCCCGCCCACGCGAAAGTTCAGGAATTAAAATCCCCTTGGTGTCCCCGACCATGAGCACCTCCACCCTACCTTTACGGTCGATAAGCAGACCTATTTGCCTGCCTATGGAGCGTGAAAGAGCAGCAAGTTCACGAGCTTGCTCAATGGTGAATGCTTCATGCATGGGAAAACGGCGTGTGCTAAGCCTATTGATGGCCTTGAGTTGGCTTTGCTTTAAACCTTCGATATTTCCGTCAATACTTGCGCTGGCGATGATAAACTCCTGCTGTTTTATAAGGTGAAAAATATATTTACCGCATGAAAATTAGCGCAAATACGAAGCAATAAATGAATCATAGCGAGATGTTATGCTAAAAGCTCGTGCTGCCATGGCCTGCCTGAAACGCAAACTCACACAGCCCTTAAATTCTTTCATTTCCTGCATGGCCTCCGCATACCACTGGGTAGAGGCAAGTACGAGAACGCTGTGATAATTTTTTGCCGCCGCACGAATCATGCAGGGGCCGCCAATATCAATTTCTTCCACAGCCTCGCCAAGGGAGAGTTTTCGCTCAACAGCTCCGGCAAAGTCGTATAAATTCACACAAACTAAATCAAAAGGAGAAATATTATGCTCTTGCAAGGTGGCAAGATGCTCCGGCTTACTCTTATCGGCAAGAATTCCGCCATGAATTTTAGGATTAAGCGTCTTCACTCTTCCTCCCAAAATTTCCGGAAAACCCGTAACATCACTTACTTTTGTCACTTGAAGGCCGGCATTTTCCAAAAAAGCATACGTTCCCCCTGTGGATACAAGCTCAACGCCGTTTTCTGCTAAAAACGTAGCAAATTCAGCAAGCTCACTTTTATCAGTCACCGATATAATGGCTCGTTTAATGGGTAAAAGTTCCATAAGTACCTCCAAATTCGACAATGCCCAAAATATACACAAAATGCAATATTTTTTTCTGCCTAACGTGAAAATCCCATTGGGTAGTGGGCGACTTGGCAATAGTTAGTGATTAAGATGGCAAGGATAAAGAGGTTATAAGAACATAATGTCCATATAAACAGTATGTTACGCCTTAAAAATCAAAAAAAACGTACACAAATATTAAACGCTTGAAAAGATAAGTTGTTTTTTGTAATATCTTCTTCGTTGCCGCCCTTGGGCTACGCTATGGACTACATACCAAACCTCAAATTGTGCGAGCGACTTTCCGTAAAACAAATGTATTTTACTACATACGTTATGAAAGAAATTTAACCATTTAATCTTGAATTATACAACATCCGGAGGTGTTATGAACTCAGCTGAAAACCCCATTCGTATTGGTATTGTGGGGTATGGTAATCTTGGACGTGGTACAGAACTTGCCCTTGCGCAATGCCCTGACATGAAGCTTGTGGGCATTTTCAGCAGAAGGGATCCATCCGGCATTAGCCCCATAAATGCAAATGTCCCCGTGTTTGGCATGGATGCTTTGCTTGCAAAAAAAGACGACATCGATGTGCTTATTCTTTGCGGCGGCTCCGCAACAGATCTGCCGGTGCAGGGGCCAGAACTTGCTGCAAACTTTAACATTGTGGATAGCTTTGACACCCATGCAGACATTCCAAGCTATTTTGCCAGAGTGGATGAAGCTGCCAAGAAAGACAATAAAACAGCTATTATTTCCGTAGGTTGGGATCCGGGTATGTTCTCCATCAATCGTTTGTATGCCGGCGCTATTTTGCCAAACGGCACAGATTACACCTTCTGGGGCAAGGGGGTAAGCCAAGGGCATTCCGACGCCATAAGGCGTGTGGAAGGTGTGGCAGACGGCAAGCAATACACCATTCCCAAGGAAGCTGCTTTGCAAGCCGTGCGTGAAGGCAAAAACCCTGAATTAAGCACAAGGGAAAAGCATTTAAGAGAGTGCTTTGTGGTAGCCAAAGAAGGCGCCGACCTTGCGAAGATTGAGAGCGAAATAGTGAATATGCCCAATTACTTCGCCGATTATGAAACCATCGTAAACTTTATTTCTCAAGAAGAGCTGGATGCAAAGCACAGCGGCATTCCCCACGGTGGCTTCGTTTTGCGCAGCGGCCAAAGCGACGCCAGCGGAAAAACTCAACATCTCATTGAATTTTCATTGAAATTAGACTCTAACCCCGAATTCACCTCCGCTGTATTGGTGGCTTATGCCCGTGCCAATATGCGCTTACAAAAACATGGAGCCAAAGGAGCCTTTACGGTATTTGACATACCTCCGGCCTATCTTTCTCCTTGCAGCGGCGAAGAGCTCCGTAAAAACCTACTCTAGTATAGTGTCGTCAGGATTTTGCGCCGCAAAAAACGGCGGAACCTGCGGGAAAACGCTGATTAATTATTTTTCTATTGCCTTTAGTCAGCTACTTTTTATCTGGGGGGAAGGAAAACCCTTTTGCTA
>CAYJHK010000211.1:0-3991 GCA_964369515.1 uncultured Desulfovibrionaceae bacterium | reverse complement strand
AAGGTTCAAACTTTATATTGAAAAAAACATGGACAGTGCCACAAAAAAGGAGTAAATCAAAACAATGGTGGATAATATTACACTTCAAGAAACTATAGCCTTCGACGATCCGTCACTTGCCAATGTGCTTTTTGGGCCACTCAATGCACATCTGGACATATTGGCCAAGGTAAGCGGAGCGGAGATTTATTCTCGCGGGGCAAGCGTTACGGTGACTGCGCCGGATCAGCATGTATTACAAAGGGTATGCAATCTCTTTGTGCAACTCTATGAGCGTGTGAAAGAAGGCAAGGAACTCAACGAACAAGATGTGGCTTTGGCCTATACTATGCTCATAAAACAGCCTGAACTTTCGTTAAGCCGTGTGTATAAGGATACGGTCTTTGTCAATGCGCCTCGCAAAAATATTGTGGCAAAAAATCTTGCGCAAAAAGCTTATTACGAAGAGCTGATTTCCAAAGAAATTGTGTTCGCGCTAGGTCCAGCCGGAACCGGAAAAACCTATCTTGCGGTGGCGATGGCTCTTTCCATGCTTTTCAAACATAGGGTGAAAAAAATTGTTTTGACCCGACCGGCCGTGGAAGCAGGCGAAAGGCTTGGTTTTTTGCCGGGAGACCTTGCAGAAAAAGTTAATCCCTACTTGCGTCCGCTGTATGATGCCTTATATGATATGTTGCCGCAACCACGGGTGCTCTCCATGCTTGAGACAAACGTTATTGAGGTGGCTCCGCTGGCATTTATGCGTGGGCGCACGCTCAATGATTCCTTCATTATATTGGACGAAGCACAAAATACAACGCCGGAACAAATGAAAATGTTTCTGACCCGGCTTGGATTTGGTTCTCGGGCTGTGATTACCGGCGATATGACACAAATTGATTTGCCGGCTCATTGGGGAGATAAAGGAGCGGAAGAACGTTCCGGACTTGTGCAGGCCGTTCAAGTCTTAAAAAATATAAAAGGTATTGCTTTTCATACCTTTTGTGCAAAAGATGTGGTACGACATAGTCTTGTCAGTGCCATTATAGCAGCTTATGATAATTACCACGAAAAAAACTGATGAATTGTCCATAACGGGTATTTTTAAGATGCTGTGTACCCAGCATCAATGCCCTTGGGGAATGACTATTTTATTGTTCACATTGCTTGCCCTATCCATTTTTGCAGGTATAAACTTCAAAAATGCCTTGCCCATGTACACCGCCGGTATGGTGGCAAGCAGCGATGTGGTTGCCGGGCGTGACCTCTTGGTGGAAGATGAATATGCCACCAAGGCAAGGCGTGAGGCTCTTCGCCTGTCGCAACCCCTTGTTTTCGATTTAAACCTCTCAGCATATGAAGAGTTTAGCGCAAATATACTGGATATTTTAAATGAGCTGAACGGATTAAACGTCAACAAAGAATATACAGCCATCCCAAACCTTGATAAGTTATTAACGCCTGAAATAGCAGAAAGTGTTCTTGAAGCTTTAACACGAACACAAGTCCAAGAATATATCTTGGAAATACTGTTACCGGATGTACGCAGGTTGCTCAATGCCGGTTTGGTGGCAGATATGCGTGCCGGGCGTGTCGGAGAAAATGGCGTTATTATTCGCACACTTGATACAGACATCGAGACATTGCGTAAGGATTTGAACACATTGCCTGATCTTCAATCTTCCTTGGTGGAATTAAGCGCAGACATACGCCAAAATCCTGAGCTTGACAACAAGGCAAAGCGTGGCTTGGTTATCTTGGTATCAGCCCTTATGCCGTCTTCATTATCTTTAAATAAAGCCGAAACATACAAACGAGCTGAAGCTGTGGCCTCTGCAAACATGGAGCCGGTGTATTACACCATTCACCGGGGTGAGATTGTAATACGCAAGGGCAGTAGAGTCACTGAGGAACAACAAGCAAAGTTGCAAGCCATGTATGCTTCTGTGGGTTCGTGGTTCCAAGTCGGTATTTCCTTAGGCTTATTTATACTAAGTGCCATTATTTCCTGCGGACTTTTTATGGCACCGAGCGGTAAAACCAGTACACGCCTGAAAATTAAAGATTATTGTTTTATGTCCTTGCTCATCATTAGTTGCACACTCTTAGCTAAGCTTGTGTATATATTAGGTATTGAGCAAGGAAATATTGAAAATATAACCATGCTTGCCTATGGCTTTCCCGTGGCCGGATTTGTGGGCATAGTGGCCATGGTTTTTGCCGCACGTCGCTATTGCACCATCAGTATCTTGCTTGCACTTTTCACCACCGTAATGTTCAAAGGTTCCGTGGAGCTTTTCTTCTATTATTTTCTGGGTGGCATGATTATAACACTTTTAGTCACAAAAGCGCAAACACGTCACGACATGGTATGGAGTATTATTCCGCTTGTTTGTATGCAAATACTATTTTGGCTGTCCACATCCTTGCTTACAAAAACTCCCTTTGACCAATATCCAGCACAAATGCTAAGCGTCTTTATCAGCAGCCTTGTTTCTGTGCTTATGCTCTTTGCTTTCAGCCCCATTTTAGAACTCATTTTTTCCTACACCACACGCTTTAAGCTCATGGAATTTATGAGCCTTGAGCATCCACTCATGCAAAAAATGATGATGACCATGCCCGGAACCTATCACCATTCCTTGGTGGTTTCCAATATGGTGGAATCAGCAGCCAAGGTTATCGGCGCCAATAGTCTACTCTGCAAAGTCGGAGCACTGTACCATGATGTGGGAAAGTTGAACTTTCCGGATTATTTCATCGAAAATCAATTTGGCGGGCGTAATAAACACGATAAGATCAACCCATCCATGTCTGCCCTTATTCTGACTGCACACGTCAAAAAAGGAGCAGAACTTGCGACGGCATATAAACTTGGTGAAGAAATCAGCGACCTTATCGTCCAGCACCACGGTACAAGGGTCATCAGATATTTTTACCATAAAGCCTGCACCATGAACTTGAATGTGCGTGAATCGGACTTTTGCTATGCAGGGCCACGCCCGCAAACCAAGGAATCAGCCATTCTCATGCTGGCGGACTCGGTGGAAGCCTCCAGCCGCACCCTCACCGACCCAACTCCTGCACGCCTAAAGGCGCACATTGATAAGATTGTTAAAGGAATTTATGCCGAAGGACAGCTTGATGAATCTGCTCTTACCTTCAAAGATATTGATAAAATCAGCGAGCAGTTCTTACGCATTTTGGCAGGCATTTTCCATCAGCGCATCGTCTATCCGGCCGGAAATCCAAAGGATCCAGCAGCTGATAAGAAAATTACGAGCACGAAAAATGGCGACGTGGCAAGCAAGAGCAAGATTGTACCCATGCCTGCTTATGGCACAGCCACAGGTGCGGCCTCTACAGACTCTGCGCCGGTGATTACTCCGCAAAGACAGCAAGCATAGTGAACATAACTATACACAATCAAAGCGGATGTTTAAGCCCCATACTTATGAGGCATATGGTACCGCTCATTGCGCACATGCTGCCGGAAGGTTCTGCTGAAAAAATTGAAACATTACAAGTTCATCTTGTAAGGGATAGGCACATTATCACCATTAATCATCAGCACTTACAATGCCTTGGGCCTACGAATGTACTCAGCTTTCCTCCCGACTGCATTGTGCTGTCCCTTGATACCCTACGCCGTGAGTGCCTGCTTTATGCGCAAGATGAGGTGGAACATATGCTCAGATTGCTTGCCCATGGACTTGGGCACCTACTGGGCTTTGACCACGGCCTACCGATGGATACACTATGTGCTAGTATGGAAGAGGCAGGCCGGCAATTTATGGGTAAACACCGGTGAATGATTTTATTTTCTTGGCTCAACAATGATTTTTTGGGGGAAAGGAATAGCTGATTATAGTAATTTCAGGTGAAATTACTGTCTTGACTGCGAGAGCAGTCAAGCACTGTGTAGGCATAAGCGCAATTTATTTGCGCTGTTAAGTGCCGAAGCCACGTGATTCTAATTTTGTAAAAATTTTCTTGGGGGGGGGGGGGGTTG
>CAYJHK010000210.1:0-3995 GCA_964369515.1 uncultured Desulfovibrionaceae bacterium | reverse complement strand
TTGGCGCAAGCAAAAGTTCCCCCCACAAAAAATATCGCAAATTAGAATGCCGTGTGTTGTTGTCGTATTTTAGGCCAAAAATGTTTCCCAAACAGGTTTTGCTTCGACCATGTACATTCGAGGCGATTTTATTGACGTGTAATACTTTAAAATAATAAAACAAAAAATTAAAATGAAAAATATTTAATTTTTTTTCTCCTTACCCCCTTTTCAAGTGGCTATGTGGTATTATACTTATACGCGTTCGCCTGTGAAAAGAGCGGACCAATACTACTATCATCCACATTGTGTACTTTGCACAGTGTTATTTTTTTGATAAGGATGTTAAATTTATCTATGTTTCTGGAGGAAAAGAAATTATGACCTTGAAGCCCCTCAACGACCGCGTACTTGTGAAGCGTCTTGAAAGTGAAGAAAGAACTGCCGGTGGACTTTATATCCCCGATACAGCAAAAGAAAAGCCATCTAAGGGCGAAGTTGTTGCCGTTGGCCCCGGTAAAGTTGCCGAGAACGGTCAACGTGTTGCCATGGACGTGAAGGCCGGAGATTCCGTGCTTTTCAATAAGTATGCCGGAACCGAAGTGAAAATCGACGGTACCGAATATCTTGTGATGCGTGAAGACGACATCTTAGCTATTATCGCTTAATTTAATTTAATATATATATTGTTTAGGAGTAAGTAAAAAATGTCTGCTAAAGAAATTTTATTTGATGTAAAAGCTCGTGAAAAACTATCTCGTGGTGTTGATAAACTTGCCAATGCCGTGAAAGTGACTCTTGGTCCCAAAGGACGCAATGTGGTCATCGAAAAAAGCTTTGGTGCGCCTGTAATCACTAAGGACGGCGTGACTGTGGCTAAAGAAATCGAACTTGAAGACAGGTTTGAAAACATGGGCGCACAAATGGTTAAGGAAGTTGCCTCTAAAACTTCCGATGTTGCCGGCGACGGTACCACCACTGCCACCATCTTGGCACAAGCCATCTATCGTGAAGGCGTAAAGCTTGTGGCTGCCGGCCGTAACCCCATGGCTATTAAGCGTGGTATTGATAAGGGCGTTGAAGCTCTTGTGGCTGAGCTTGCCAACCTTGCCAAGCCAACCCGTGATCAAAAAGAAATTGCTCAAGTCGGTACCATTTCTGCCAATGCTGACGCCACCATCGGCACTATTATTGCCGAGGCCATGGACCGTGTGGGTAAAGAAGGCGTTATCACCGTAGAAGAAGCCAAAGGCCTTGAAACCACCATGGATGTGGTTGAAGGTATGCGCTTTGATCGTGGTTATTTGTCGCCATATTTTGTGACCAATGCCGAAAAAATGATTTGCGAAATGGATGATCCGTACATCCTTTGCACCGAAAAGAAAATTTCCAATATGAAGGATATGCTCCCCATTTTGGAGCAAATTGCCAAGGTGCATCGTTCCTTGGTGATTATTGCCGAAGATGTGGAAGGCGAAGCCCTTGCTACCTTGGTGGTTAACCGCTTGCGTGGTGCCTTACAAGTGGTTGCCGTGAAAGCCCCCGGCTTTGGTGACCGTCGTAAAGCCATGCTCCAAGACATAGCCGTACTTACCGGCGGTCAAGTTGCTTCCGATGACATTGGCTTGCAACTTGAAAACTTGCAATTGACCGACCTTGGTTCTGCCAAGCGCATTGTTATCGATAAGGATAACACCACCATCGTGGACGGCGCCGGTAAGGGCGATGACATTAAAGCTCGTGTAAAGCAAATTCGTGCTCAAATCGAAGACACCAGCTCTGATTATGATCGTGAAAAATTGCAAGAGCGTTTGGCTAAGCTTGTGGGCGGCGTTGCCGTTGTGCACGTTGGTGCTGCCACTGAAATTGAAATGAAAGAAAAGAAAGATCGTGTTGAAGATGCTCTCAATGCGACCCGTGCAGCTGTGGAAGAAGGCATTGTTCCCGGCGGCGGTACGGCTTTTGTTCGTGTATCCAAGGTGCTTAATGACATTAAGACCGCCGATGACGACGAACTTGCCGGCATCAATATCATTCGCCGTGCCATTGAAGAACCCATTCGCCAAATTGCACACAATGCAGGCTTTGAAGGTTCCATCGTTGTGGAAAAAATCCGTGACGGCAAAGACGGCTATGGCTTTAACGCTGCTACCGGTGAATATGAAGACCTTATCAAGGCCGGCGTTATCGATCCTAAGAAGGTATCACGTACAGCCTTGCAAAATGCTGCTTCCGTGGCCTCATTGCTCTTGACCACCGAATGCGCTATTGCTGATAAACCTGAGCCCAAGAAAGATATGCCTGCAATGCCTGATATGGGCGGCATGGGCGGAATGGGCGGCATGGGTGGCATGTACTAAGCCTCACCACTTGCTGTGCAATACGCATTACTTACATAACTGAGCAGTTCGAGCGAGCGATTTTGAGCGAACTTGCCGAAAGTTAGTTTTGTAATTATTTATGAGGGGGAAACCATGTGTTTCTCCCTTTTTTTATTGGGTATGATGTTGGGCAGCCGAATGAGGAGCTTTGCATCATTTAAAAAGGTATGGACTGCAACGTCGTTTCGCTCGTCGCAATGGTTTGATTTTACAACGAAAGTCATTGCGAACGCAGCGAAGCAATCCATGTAGTTTGTCAATTCCAGGAATTATGCAGGGCTCTTAAAAAAAGTAAATTAATCAGTGCTTCCCTTAAACGAGAATGCTTTGAAGAATGTCTGTTTAAAGCCATAATCGTCTTGACATCTTGTGTAAAAAATTGAATATTTATGTGTGAGTTCTGGCAAACCATTTGAAAGTTAAACTTTGCGGAGAGAATATGCATTCGTCCTATATTAATGAAATCAATAGAAGAATATTTATACCTTGCACCAATCTTGAAGAGATTTGCAAAATAATTCCCGAAGAATACTTTACTCCTTTTGAATTTACACACGCCAACGCTTTTTATGGCATGGATCATGCGCTTAAACAGTATGCTAATCTCCCCATCACCTACCATTTAAAGGCGCATTATTCCCATAATTCTTTTGTATTGACCAAGGGGACGGAGTGTAAACGGGACTATAATTTATTGCCCATGCTTTTCACATGGTCGCCGGCGCAGCAAAAAATTTATAAGATGGTCAGCAACAAGCCCATGTATCCCATAGGCCCCATAATACACTATGTGCGTAATTATTATACTGAAGAGCAGGTGCAAGCGGAAAAAGAACGCTTGGGCAAAAACGCTCTCTTTTTTCCTGCGCATTCAACGTATTATGCATCCGCACAATTTTCCATTGAGCAGTGCTTAGAGTGTTTGGAAGAATATAAAAAGCATTTTGATTGCATACGAGTCTCAATTTATTGGAAAGATTTTTATGCTGGATTGCATAAACCCTTCACTGATGCAGGGTATGAATGTGTAAGTTCCGGCCACTTATTCGACCCATTGTTTTTGCAACGTGTAAAGGGCTTGCTTTCCATTGCTGACCACACCTTTGGGAATAGCTATGGAACAAATATAGTTTACGGCATCTACATGCAAAAACCGCATACGCACATCCCCATGGGGGTGCAGTATGATTTGTCACGGACACCCTATACGGCACCGGATAAATATGCTCAAAGACGAGAATTTCTTATGAATAAATTTTTAGATAAATTTATTGGCTATAATCAAACCATAAGCGATGAGCAATATACCTTGTGCTCACAGTATTTTGGCTATGATTGCGTGCGTTCAAGTTCTGAGTTATTGTCGTTAATAAAAATCGCAGAAAATCTTTTTCAAAATCTTGAAGGTTCGTAATCAGTTATAGTAATTTCAGTTGAAATTACTATCTTGACTGCTCTCGCAGTCAAGCACTGCGTAGGCATAAGCGCAATTTATTTGCGCTGTTAAGTGCCGAAGCAAGTGTGCCTTTAAAAGTTGACATTAGTAATGTCAACTTAAAATACTATGACAGTCTGGCAAAGCGCACGGCATTCTAATTTGCGATATTTTTTGTGGGGGGAACTTTTGCTTGCGCC
>CAYJHK010000209.1:0-3998 GCA_964369515.1 uncultured Desulfovibrionaceae bacterium | reverse complement strand
GCGCTAGCAAAAGTTTTCCCCCAAGAAATTAAAATCTGAATGACGAGACTAAAAATTTACGCAAGCAAACTTCCGTCAGGCATTGCATTTGACACAGTAATCAGCTCCAGCTTACCGTCTTTTTCGGCTGTGAGAACCATACCGTGAGAAATCAACCCACGTATTTTGCGAGGCGCAAGGTTAGTTACCACGCAAACTTGCTTGCCAACGAGGCTTTCAGGCGCAAAAAATTCAGCCAGTCCGGAAAGAATTTGGCGAGGTTTTTCCTCGCCAAGCGAAATTTCTAGGCGCAGCAATTTATCGGCATTGGGATGTTTTTCGGCAAGTACCACAGTACCCACTCGCATATCCACTTTTTTGAAATGCTCAAAGTCAATTTCGCTAACGCCGGCACATTCATCTGAAGATTTTGGCAAAGGCTGTTTTTCTTGTACAGTAGTCTTAGCAGATTTTACTTTTTTATCCGCTTTGTTTTGCTCTATTTTCTTCGATTTAGGTACTTCTATGCGTGGGAAGAGATTTGAAGCTTCAGCAAGTTCAATTCCTGCACTGAGGGTTCCAAAGCTGTGAAGTTCTGTATTTAAATCTATATTTTCAGTATTTTGCCCCAATTGTGTAAGCATGGCTTCGGCGGCTTTTGGCATTATGGGCCAAACGGCAACGGCAATTTTGCGCATGGCTTCCAGCAATGTGTACATGACGGCCGTGAGCCGCTCCATATTACCTTGCTTAGCCAAAGCCCATGGTGCTTGCGTGTCCACATATTTATTGAGTGAGCGCACAAATTCCCACAAAGCTTCAAGCCCTTGCGACATATGCATAGTGCTGAAAAGTTGTACATAATTTTGCAAAGCATTTTGCGCATCTTCTTGCACCACAACATCGTCACTGTGGGTATAGAGTGCTTGAGGTACGATCTTATTAAAATATTTAGCATTCATTGCCAAAACTCGACTAAATAAATTCCCTAAATCATTGGCGAGATCGGCATTAATGCGTGTAATCATGCTATCTTCAGTGATGGAAGCATCCGCACCAAAATGCATTTCTCGTAAAAGGAAATAGCGAAAGGCATCGATGCCAAAGCGGCGACTTGTTTCGAGAGGGTCAATTACATTTCCTAGGGATTTAGACATCTTAGTGTCTCGTACCAACCAATAACCGTGCACATTGAGATGTTTGTAAATGGGCAATCCGGCAGATTTAAGCATGGTAGGCCAAAAGACAGCGTGGGGCTTCAAAATGTCCTTAGCCACAAGATGCTCAGCCGGCCAAAATTCTGTATATTCGACGCTTTCGTTTTGCGTGTCGTTCCAATCAAGGGCACTGATATAGTTAAGTAATGCATCAAACCAAACGTAACACACATAGTCCTTGTCAAAGGGCAACTCTATGCCCCAAGTGAGGCGTGATTTGGGGCGCGAAATACATAAATCTTCAAGGGCTCCGCTTTCAAGCATGGCAAGAACCTCGTTTTTATAGCGTTCAGGACGTATAAAATCAGGGTTTTGTTCGATATGTTGCTTAAGCCAAGGAAGATATTTTGACATTTTGAAGAAATAATTTTTCTCGCTGATGAATTCCGGTTTGTTTTGGTGTTGCGGACACAAGCCATTTTCCAGCTCTTTTTCCGTGTAAAAGCGTTCGCAACCATAGCAATAATGACCTCCAAATTCACCAAAATAGATATCGCCTGCATCGTAAACTTTTTGCAAGAATTTTTGCACGGTCGCTTTGTGATTTGCATCCGTTGTGCGGATAAATTTGTCATGACTAAGCTCTAAATCAACCCAAAGCTGCTTAAATTGTCCGCTAATTTCATCTACAAAGGATTGCGGCTCAAGTCCTGACTTTTCAGCAGCTTGGACAATTTTATCCCCATGCTCATCGGTTCCTGTGAGAAAAAATGTCTTTTCTCCAAGACATTTATGAAAACGCATTAAGGTATCGGCCACAATGGTGGTATACGCATGACCAAGGTGGGGCTTGGCATTTACATAATAAATTGGTGTAGTAATATAAAATGCTGACACAGTTTCATCCTTTATATAATTATATTATTTAGTCGAAGCTGAAAAACGCATTTTCATGCATTTTTCAGAAAGGCACGCTCACTCCAAATACCCCTTCGGGGACGCCGGAAGTGAATTCCGGCTCATTTTACGTGGCGCAAAATTTTCACTATCGTTCAAATTTTGTTAGCCGTCACAGAAAAACCATGTTTTAGCGTCATAAAAATGCCGGAAAAGTGTATTCCATGCCCTTGTTTTCGGCATTTTTATTTGTATATTTTAACTAAAAAATGTTTAATTTTAGACTGTTAACATGCTTTTCAATGACGACTATTTATTTTTTTTTCCGTTTATGAGGTGCAAGTCCAAAAATGCCGCCATCTTCTCCAGCTGCATCTCCAAGATTTTTCTTTTTTACTTTCTCTTTCTTTTCGGGCGGAATGCTTTTGGGGGAGGTTTTACCACGCAATGCGTAAGGATCCTCCATATAGGCATAGGCATCATCTTCAAGGTTATCCAAGGTTACCACCAACAACCCATCATCAATGGCATTATTTTTTTTCTGCTTAGCTGCCTTATGACCATGACTTGCATCATCAGCACCTTTTGGATTTATTGCTTGCCACTCTTCCAGAGGCATCTCAATTTCTTCGTTATTTTCATTTTGCACCACAATGGCGTTGCGAAACATATTGGAACGCAAAACACGCAATGGGCCGGCACTAGTTTGGTATTTTCGTCCAAGCTTTGGGCATTGATCTTGAAAATTATCATAATTATCCTGCTCAAAGGAAAGGCAACACAATAATCTTCCGCAAATACCAGAAATTTTAGTAGGATTAAGAAATAAACTCTGCTCCTTGGCCATGCGTATGGTCACCGGCGCAAATTTGCGCAAATAACGCCGACAGCAGCAGACCATACCGCAAGAGCCGGCAGCACCAATCATTTGCGTTTCGTGGCGCACGCCTATTTGCCGCAATTCTATGCGTGTACGGTATTCACGCACGAGATCCTTCACCAATTCCCGAAAATCTATGCGCGCTGGAGCAGTAAAATAAAACACATACTTACTGCGATCGAAAAAGATTTCCACATCCACAAGCTTCATGTCGAGCTCACGCTGCGAAATACATTTCTTGCAATAGGCAAAGGCTTCTTGTGACAGATGCGTATTGTCATGATTTGTTTGACAATCTTCAGCTGATGCCATTCGCACAATGGGCGAGAGCTCAAGCCCTTGTATTTCCAAAGGCACACTCTCAAGCAACAGATCCACATGCCCAAAACCTATTCCCTGTTCTGTCTCCACAATAACAGCATTGCCTAAGGATAGCGGCATATTAGCGCTAAAGTAATAAAGTTGCCCATTTGGGCGAAAACGAATTCCAACAATCATTGTATATAGCCTTGTAAGCATATCTTCATAAATATTCGATAAATAGATTTTTTCTAATTACTTGATATTTTAGAAAAAAGGATAATATTTGTTTATCAATGAAGTATGTCTTTTGCTTAAAATGCAAATGCACTTTAAATCTTAATTAAGTTTTTTGCTCAGATAGCGCATAATATTTAGCCAGATTTTACTTTCTGTCAATATAAGAGCAAGCTATAAAAAAATAAACATATCTGATTCGCTGTAACTATTTGAAAAATATTACATTTCTATTTTGCATGACCTTTTGTATGTTTTAACTATAGCCTTGGCAGTTCAAAAAAGCTTGCAACCTCAGTCATGATATCTGTAAAATTCAAAAATGTATGGATTGCTGCGTCGTTTAACTTCTCGCAATGGTTTTGAATTAAAGAAAAATCCAAGCTAAAGCCTTGGTTAAGGAAACACAACATAAAAATATTTAAGACGTTTACGAGGTTTTAATTGTTGTGAAGACTGCAAAGGAAATCGGAATGGCGTGGACAGAAATAAGACGTGATTCTAATTTTGTAAAAATTTTCTTGGGGGAGGGACCTTTTTGGAAAAAG
>CAYJHK010000208.1:0-4047 GCA_964369515.1 uncultured Desulfovibrionaceae bacterium | reverse complement strand
CAAAACGCGCCCATTGCTCATCCCTATCGGGATGAGCCAACAAAATCTGAGCATAGGGTAAAGTTTTGGAAAATAAGCATAATTTTAATCTTACTGAGTTAAGGCAATAGCCACATAAACTAAAAACTGAATTCCTTAAAAGATTAGAATGAAAATTTATGTTTCAACGCCAACCTAATAGGCTTGCATATATGATATTGCATTTAATCAATATTTCCTTAACTAACATACATAAGCGGTCTGCGTTTGAAATTTTGACGCAGTAGATAGCACTTTTTCAACTAAACACAGTGCGTTCAAAAAGAGCCAAATACAAGGAAAAATTCAAACGCAGGGCGTGCCGTGTATACAGACATACATAAGCGGTCTGTGTTTGAAATTTTAACGCAGTAGATGGCACTTTTTCAACTAAACACAGTGCGTTCAAAAAGGGGCAGATGCAAGGAAGGCGAAGCTTTTTGCGAAGGGAATGTATCCAGAAAACATACCTGACCGGAGCAAAAAGCGAGCCTGACGCAGCAGATGTCCCTTTTTCAACGCACTGTTACACGTGATTTTTCAAATAATCCATACCAAGCTCCAAAGCCTTAATATTGGCATCGACGATTTTCGGAGCTAAATATTTACGGATACCGGCTTCGATGGCGTCTACGCCAAAGGGGAGCATTTTTACGGCACAAAGCGCACCAAGCAAAACAGTATTGCCTGCCTGAATGGATCCGGCTTCAAGACCAAGGGCTCGACAAGGAATGAAGACCGCATCTTTTGAACAATCTAAAATAGCAGTTTTAATATCTTCAATGCCCGGATACACTTCATTGCCAAGATTTACACTTAACGGCGGTAGAGGGTCGAGGCTTGAAAATATTTTACCGCCCTTGGCAAGATAAGGAAGCGCGCGTAAGGTTTCCAGCGGTTCAAAGCCCATGAGCACATCAGCTTCACCATGCCCAAGCTTTGGCGAAAGCCAACCGCCAAGCAATACCACCGATTCCACAACGCCGCCACGCTGCGCCATGCCGTGGACTTCGCCGGCCATTACATCAAGTCCTTGGTCCAGCGCCACTCGTGCCAATAAAGTTGTGGCTGTAAGTGTTCCCTGACCACCGACACCGGTCATATAAATACGAAGACGTGTTTGCATATTACACCTCATCCCTACGTTTTGCCTTAAAAGCCTTGGGTGCCACACGCAGGCAAACCATACAGCCCACGCAAAGGGTATCATCAACTCGAATGCCTTCGGCATCACGTACAAAGGCCGGACAGGCAAAATTTTCTACGCAGGCTTTGGCGACATCGTTTTGTTCGGCCACATACGCCACTTGGGTAAGTGCTCTCTTGAGCGTTCTGCGTGCATAAAGCACACAGGGTTCTTCGGCAATAAGCACACGCACGCCACTTTCTTCTTTAAGCTCTTGCATGGCCTTCATGGTGGCACTTAAATTATACGCCTTGGTTTTACGCACATGCGTCACGCCCAAAGCACGAACAATGGTTTCAATGTCAAGGTGCAAAGAAGCAGAACCAAGTACGTCTTGATCCATTCCGGGGTTGGGCTGATGTCCGGTCATGGCGGTGGTACCATTGTCCAAAATAACAAGGATGAGCTGATGTTTATTGAAAACGGCATTGCTAAGTCCGGCCAATCCGGTGTGGAAGAAGGTGGAGTCACCAATAAAAGCAATGACCGGTTTATCCGAAACAGCCGCAAAACCGGAACCGGCAGAAATGGATGCTCCCATACAGACCAAGAAGTCCGCCATACGCAAAGGTGGCAATAAACCTAAAGTATAACAACCGATATCGCTGGCATATACTGCTTCGTCTCCATAAATTTGGCGCACAGCATAATACACCGCACGATGCGAACAGCCGGCGCACAGATTGGGCGGACGGTTGGGCAGGGGCAGATTATGCGCCTTTGCATTGGGCAAGGCATCTTCTTCTTCACCAAGCAAGCGAGCAAGGGCTCTGCCAACCATGGAGAAATCATATTCGCCTTGTATGGTCAAGATATCGTTTTTACCTTCGATATGTGCTGTGACTTTACCGCTTTGGGCAATGGCTCGAATATCATTTTCTAAAATGAGCGAACCCTCTTCAAGCACCAGTACCGTCTCGTGACTTTTCAAGAAATCCAAAATGGCGTCGTTATTCAGCGGCCACGTCATGCCAAGCTCTAAAATATCAACCATTTCCTGCCAATGTTCATGGGCTAAAAGGGCATCGTGCAAGTAAATGCGTGCCATACCGCTGGCAATAATTCCGAGTTTTGCCTTTTTACCCTTGGTGCGAATATAGTATTTATCTACAAGCGTTTGAAAATGTGACATTTTTTCTTCAAGAACTTTGTGGCGCATTCTGGCAACGGCAGGTACCGGCACAAAGCGTTGCGGACAGCGTTCAAATTCTTTAATGGCGGCAGGAGCAGGTAGCGGGCCAAAGGTTACCGGCCCACGTTGGTGATTCAAGCGTGTGGTGGTGCGTAATAACACAGGTTGTTCATGCTCGCGCGCAAATAAAAGGGCATCCCGTGTCATGGTGCAGGCTTCGGCGGCCGTTGAAGGCTCAAAACAAGGCATGGAAGCCAAACGTGCATAGTAGCGATTATCTTGCTCATTTTGACTGGAGTGGCAGCCGGGATCATCGGCAGAAAGCAATACTAGGCCGCCGGGCAATCCCGTATAGGTGGTGGTGAGCAAGGGGTCGGCGGCAACGTTGACACCCACATGTTTCATGGTCACAAGCGTTAGAGCACCGGCTAGGGCAGCTCCTGCTCCCACTTCAAAGGCCACTTTTTCATTGACCGAATATTCCATACGATAGCGTGCACTGCCGCCAAACTTACCAAGGCGATTAAAAGTATCGGGGACTTCCGATGAAGGGGTACCCGGATAGCAGGTTATCACATTCATTCCGGCTTCAAGCGCACCACGAACAATGGCTTCATTTCCAAGTAATAAATGCTTAGCTCCGCCATCTTCCTGTAATAGGGAATGACTCATATAAACTCCTTATATTATTGATTTTCTGTACTTGTAGCTTCAGCGGCTTTTTCTTCGGCTTTCTTACTTTCTGTCAATTTTTCCTCAGCAGCCTTTTCTTCGGAAGCCTTACTGTCGGCAGATGCTTCGCCGGCCTTACTGTCGGTAGCTGTTTCGTCCGCAACTTTATTATCAGCAGCCTTTTCCTCAGTTGCTTTATTATCAGCAGCTTTTTCGCCGGCTTTATCTTCGATCATTTGCTGCTCAAGCCCACGGGCACGAAAACGTAATATCTCCGACTCACCGCCCACACCCTCACTCGCCATAGTTTCAAAGGCGGTCTTAGCCTTGGCAAGATCGCCGCTTTGCAACGCAGCCTCTGCCAATGCTTGCAGAATGATAAAGCTATGCCCTTGCGGTGCTTTGGGCACAAGAGCTTCAAGCACAGGTATAGCCTCTTGAGATTTTCCGGCAGCTATTAAGGCTTGTCCCTGATTGAGTCCGGCCAGCAATGCCACGGCACCATCCGGCTCCATATTTGCAACTTTTGCATAAAATTCCGCAGCTTTAACATGAGATTTTTCAAGTACGGCAGCTTCCGCTTGAGCCAGCACAATGGCAACGTGCAAACCTTGCGGAGCTTTTTTCAAAAATTCCTCCAAGGCAGCGATTTGTGCTTCACCTTTTTGAGCGGAAGTTATGCCGGAAAATTCTATTTGCGCATCAGCCATAGCCTTGTCCTTGTACCAATTGTACGCACCGAGACCGGCGACTGCGAGCACAAAAACCGCAAGGATAAGCATGATTTTAAGGGCATGTGTTGTTAAAAACTGCAATAAAGGCGCAGCTTCGGTGGAAATTTCCGATTGCATTTCGTTGAGTAATGGGCCGTTCATATGTTGAGCCACGTTTGGGGAATGTGGTCTGGGATGTTGTGGCGCTGGTTTATTGGACATGGAAAAACTCCTTCAACTGAATATAAGTTCATCAAAGTACACGATGAAAGGATATTCTGTCAAGGCCGATAAATGGGCAAAGCTGGGCAATTCATGCCTTTCCC
>CAYJHK010000207.1:0-4093 GCA_964369515.1 uncultured Desulfovibrionaceae bacterium | reverse complement strand
TTTGGGGGAGGAGACCTTTTTCCAAAAAGGTCCCTCCCCCAAGAAAATCGTTACACAGTTAAAACTGAAGCAACGTTATTACCTATTATTAATGCGCATTATCGTTATCTTTTTGGCACTTTTCGTCTTTTTTGCAGGGATAGAGCACAAAGAGCCAAAAGGCCGTAAAAGCCGGTAGAGTTACAAACATCAGCCCGTAGGCCCAAGTTTTTGTAAAGAGAAAATACTCATAAAATGTGGAAAAGGAACTTGCTGCCATGGGTCACCTCCTAGTGAGAGTCCTTAAAGTCCGGATGTTCATAAAGCACAGGCATATGATAAACCACAAAACGATAGACCGTTATGATGAGTGTTACCACAAAGATAGAAACGCAAATTTCGCCGAAGCTTGGGAAATAACGCTCCGATAGCGGTAATTCATAGTTGAAGGCTATCAAGCTTACATTGAAACGATTGAGTACAATACCGAGCACAGCGTTGACGGAGCCAATGCGGCAAAGGCGTAAATTGCGTTCCCGTGCGCCCTTGGCATAGATAAGCGCAGGCATAAGCACAAAGAAAAGCATTTCCACCATCCACCAATAACCATAGGGGGTAAGTAGATACTTAAAGTTGGCTTGCACAGCCATATCGATGAATTTCAAGATGAAATACGAGAATAAAATGAACGAAGCAGCACGGGCAAAGCCGCAGGTTACAAGGTCAGCTTCACGTAAATGGGTGGCATCCATGTAATCGTGCACGCCTTTGTGTGCCAGCATTCCTTCGAAAATAACCATGGAAGCACCGGCTACCATGGACGACACGAAGAAGAACATGGGCATGAAGGGAGAGTACCACAAGGGGTGTAACTTTCCGGGAGCAATGAGGAAGAGCGCCGCCAAGGATGATTGGTGCAATGTGGATAGGCAGACCCCGAAAATGGTCAGAATAATGGTGGCACGGATGATTTGCTTGCGCCATGTGAGCAGGAAGGGGAATTTTCCGCCAAGCCACTCCAGCGGCGCCACGGAAAATTCAATCATGAGCACCGTCACATAGGTGGCCACACACAGACCCACTTCAAAGAGTACCGAAGTTGTGCCGGCATAGAAGAACATATAGGGCAAACGCAAAGGATGCCCAAGGTCATAGAGTAGTGCCACTACCACAAAGCTGTAGCCAAGAAAGGCCGTGGTAACTGCCGGACGTACTGCCGCATGATAATCTTTCATTCCGAGTATATATACGGCAACGGTGGTAAAATAACCGCCGGCAGCAAGGGCTACGCCGCACATAAGGTCAAAGCCGATCCAAATCCCCCAAGGGTAGTTGTCGTCAAGGTTGGTAACTGCGCCGATACCTTGGGTAAAACGGATAACGGTGACAATCAAACCCACCACCAAAATAATGGCTGTAATAATATTTCCGGGGCGATTTAAGGCAAATGGCCCCATATTAAAAAGTTTATCCTTGGTGGGAATAACAATATCTGCATGTTGTGCGTGGCTCATATTACTTTCCCTCCCCATGGTTATGTCCGTGTGCATCGTTGTTGTTGTGGGCATGGGCATCGGCCAGAGCTTTCTTCACTTTTTCTGCCACTTCCTTCCCATTTTCACCAAATTCGGCCTCTATATTTTGCATGGCCATATTCAGTTCTGCCTGAGCCTTTTCCTTGGCTTCCTTATGAATAGCCTTGGCTCTGGACTCCTTATACTTGGTTATGCCATAAGCACCGGCAAACAGTACCGGCCAAAAACCGATAATCATGGGCACCGAACCAAGCGCACCGGAAGTCAGCTCACCCATGGGACGATTGCCAAGGTTCATATTTTGCCCAAGCTTTGCAGGCTCAACGCCGGACAGCGTCATCCAAGCCGTACCGCCGGCATCATATTCACCATAAATATAATCCACATAACGTGAGGGATTTTCTTCGATACGCTTGCGAGCCAGCTTAATAAGATCGCTGCGTTTACCAAAGGTAATGGCATCCATGGGGCAAGCCTCCACGCAGCCCGGAAGCAGGCCTTTTTCTAAGCGAGGATGGCAAAACGTACATTTGAGCACCAAGGGATTGAAGGCTTCTTCATATTGATAACCGGGCACATAGAACGGACAAGCCACCATGCAATAGCGACAGCCAACGCATTGATCGCCCTTATAAGTTACGGCTCCATTTTCTTCCTTATGGAAACATCTGGCAAAACAAGCCGAGGCACAGGCCGGATCGTTACAATGCAAACATTGCAATTTACGGAAAACTTCTTTGTCATCGGCTTCGTAACGGTTGACCACCGTCCAAGCCGCCGCCGAGGTGCGCCGCTTGCTATGCGTTACCGAAAGGTCGGAAAAAGGCTTTTCGGGCATGGGCAATTCATTGACTTTTTGACAGGCTTTTTCACATTCACGGCAACCAATGCAGCGTGTTGTGTCGTGTAAAACACCAAAGCTGTCTTTATAATAAGGATAGTTAACGGTACCGGCGGCCTTTGCAACTTTTGCTGTGCCAAGAGCCGAGGCTACACCCGCACTTCCTAAATATGTAAGGAATTTTCTGCGATTCATATTGTCTGCCTCCTTAAGCTATGGCTTTTTCACCTGATGGCAAGTGCCACAAGATGTATTTTGCGGACGAGATACCTGCATGGAATCATGACATGTCATACACTGCAAGTGGTAGGCAGCCTTAAGAGCGGGGCGTCCGGGGTTTTGGGGATCAATCTTTTCAGAGTGACAGGTAATGCACTTGGGCGGCGTTGCCGACGGCGGACTGTTATGGTGACAAGTGGCGCACAGGGCATACTCATTGCCGCTATGGAAGGCAGCCGCCAATTTATTATTATTCATGCGCTTTATAAGCGAAGTATAGTGTCGCTTATGTGAGAAGTTATTCCCTTCATATTTGTCGGAAATGCCGTCAATTTTCACATGCGTGGGAATACTGTGGACATTGAGTTTTTGCTCGACCTTCTGGCTGCGCTCATGCACGGTTTGCGTGGCAAGGGCAAGATTTTCTTCGGCATCAAGCTCGCCTTTCACGCCTTGCATAAACTGCTCTTTCGCCATTTGCGGAGTTACATCGTGACAAGAAGCACAATAATTTTCAGCTCTTGGCTCTTGCACTATGCTGTGACAACCGGCACATTCAGGCTTTGTCAGGGCTTGCGTATGACAGCTGACGCACGAAACGGGGGTTGCTGTATCGCCGGAGCGTTTTGCAATATTTTCTGCGTGCATAGCCCTTTCAAGGGTGATATACTTACCTTCTTCCTTGCCCTCAACCGAATGACAAGAAGAACACGTTTGCATATCTCCCGTGTGATGGCAGGTTTCGCAGTTTTCAATAACTTTTTCGTGAACCAAGTGATTAAAAACCACCGGTCGCATACCCGTCGCATGGGGATTTGGCTTTTCTGTTACGGGAAACATTACAATGGCCGATGGAGCACCGCTTTCGGTGGTTTCAAGCTCCGGTGCTGCAGCTTGCACCATGATTTCCATGGATATTAAAGCCACAAACGCTAAAATCGGCAATCCCAATCTCCACTTACATCGCCTTTGTCGGGGAGCATTCTTCATGTGCTTGTCCTTTGTCAAAAGCATTGCTTACATGTCCTTTTCGATGCCGACGGTACCAACACAAATGCCGTTCAATTCCATCAACAAAAAACCTATGTGATCAATGCCTTTTTGTGTAGGAGTTAAAAAAAATGTTGACGCCTCAACCGTACATGTAAAAAGCTATAATTAAAGTGAGTTTCAAAAAGTATTCTCACAGTATATACTTTACGCTTTTTTTCACATGCATAACCAGTGTATCCTACTTAACGCACTGCGTCAAGAAAGATTGCACGGGAAGATTGCACATGAAAATTGTATATAAAGCTTAAAAATTAGAATTATACAGGGAAATTGCAAGGAAAATTATGGATAATCGGCAGGAAAAATGCTACTTCAATCAAATTCTACGTTATAAAATATGGCAGATTTTTTCAACGTGGCTACTACCTTTACACGTGATTCTAATTTTGTAAAAATTTTCTTGGGGGAGGGACCTTTTTGGAAAAAGGTCTCCTCCCCCAAATCCCCACCCCCAAAAACTTTTCAT
>CAYJHK010000206.1:0-4105 GCA_964369515.1 uncultured Desulfovibrionaceae bacterium | reverse complement strand
CTTTCCCAAAACGCGCCCATTGCTCATCCCTATCGGGATGAGCCAGCAAAATCAAGATATAGTGGAAAGGTTTGGAAAATAAGCATAATTTTAATTTTACAAATAAAAATGTCGTGGGAGGAACAGCCGATTAAAATGTGTTCCAAAATGAAGGATTAAGCGGCGTAAGTTTTTTTTCGGCGGCTATCATATCAAGGTGCAGCATACCGAGAGCCATGGTATCAAAATCGGGGCGTTTTCCACTGATACGCAGGTCTATATTTGGGCAGTAGCAGTGGCATTTGGTACAAAAATCAATGCGTTCACCTGATTCTGTCTTGGTTTCCTTGAGTATTTCTATGACGTCGGTACCTTCTTCTTTACAGGCCGGGCACATACCGCGTTTGAAATGCCAGTTGGTACCGCAAAGTGAGCAATGGAGAAATTTTTTACCGCCGCCTCCGGCAAGGAATTGATTATTTTCGTCTAAAAGAGCACGGTCGAGGTAGGAAATGGAAGGAAATGATGCGCAAATTGGGCAATATCCTTCTTTCCAGAGCGCATTTTTATCCCACGGTGCAAGGTGATCTTTTTGGTCGGTGGCTCCGTCAAGGTCGGTATCGGGCAAAGCTTGCAAGGCCACAGCAGGAACGCTGTGTAAGACTAAGGCTTGTAAAACCGGAGCCAATATAAAGTGAAAGGCAAAGAGGAGGGCTTGTTCCGGTACGTTAAGTTCAGCGGAAATTTCTTCTATCAGCGTGGCATTGTTGGCGATATAGGCTTCGGCCATGCTCGAGCTGCTATGCGCCTGACTGTTGATTTTTTGCTCAGTATCTTCAGTGTTTTTAGCATCTTTTGTATTTTCAGTGTTTTCCGTACCTTTAGACTCACTGCTTTCCTTGGGAGTGAAATAGTTTTCGAGGTTTTCCATAAAGGGTTTCAAATACTCTTGTTCGGCCAATAAGGGTAGCATGACTTTTGCTGAGGCGCCAATGGCCTTATCTAAGCCCGTAAGTGACATGCCCGACAGCAGTGCTCGTCCGTGTTCGGCGTATTCTTCGTTAAACTCCGGTAATTTCAGCCCACTTTCTGCAATAAGAGGAAGTAAGGTCTTGGGTAATGTTGCTCGAGCGTCAAATACTTTTTCAAAGGATTTGATGATGGGTTCAAGAACTGGGCGATTGCTTATAATACGTTGCGCTGTTTGGGCTACATTTTCACGGGTATTGATCATAGATACTTCCTATCCTAAAAAAGAGTTGGGGAGGGAACGTTTTTGCATTGTCATTCCCTCCCTCACATTAAATGATATTAAACCTTATGCCGTAGCAAATTCGTGATAGAATTCAGCTTCTTCAGCAAGTAAATAGATGACTTGCACATCATCCATATCAGCCAAGAAAGCTTTTGGGAATTCTTTTTTCACCACAGCCAGACGTTTTTTGGCATAAGCGAGGATTTCATCCCTTTCACCAAATTGCATGGAGCCTGTGGGGCAGGCTTTCACGCAGGCCGGAAGCATACCGGCTTGTATGCGGCCAATGCACATATCACACTTGGCAATATCTTTTTTGGCAGCATCAAAGCGGGGTACGTTGTAAGGGCATGAGGACTCAAAACCTTCAAATTGACTGGCAACTTCAGCACTCATCTTGCTCATGGCTTCTTTGTCCACAAGTACGGCACCGGTGGCTTTGTCCTTGAACATGGCACCTTTCAAGATACCGTTGGCTGTGTCCACACAAGGTGGTTCAACGCAATGACGGCACTGGTCGGGGAAGAAGTTCCAAATAACTTGGTTTTTATCGCCCAAATGTTCGAAAAAACGGACGATTTTATAGTTATTTACATTCAAATCCGGTGGATTTTGATGTGTGCCTGTTTGTTTCGTTTTATTGGCAGGTAAATCGTGCCAATCTTTACATGCAAGCTGACAACCACGACAAGCGGTACAACGTGTTGTATCTACAAGAAATGTTTTTGACATAACCCTCTCCTTATGCGATTTCGGTCAGTTTGTCGGCTTTACGAATGTTAACACAACACGCTTTTGCTTCCGGAATGGTAGTATTCGGGTCATAAGCGGTGATTGTGAGGCGATTTGTGGAGTCGCCGCAATCGGGTGTTGTCCAGCCGTAAGCAAAAGGCATACCGATAAGGTGAACGGTTTCGCCCATAACCTTAAATGGACGTACACGGATGGTCACCATGGCAATGGCTTCGCAACGGCCGCGTGCGCTTTCAACAATGACGCCGTCGCCGTTTTTAATGCCTTTTTCCTTGGCCAGTTCGTGACTCATTTCCACATAGAGTTGAGGTTCAGCTTCAAGCAAATTGGGTACGTTACGGGTTTCACCGCCACTACACCAGTGTTCTGTCAAGCTGTATGTTGTGAGCACAATGGGGAAGTTGGGGTCTGCCGGTTTGGCAACCTTATCATATTCGCCGGCATGGAATTTAAAGCATGGCGAGGTGAGCTGCTTTGAGAAGGGATGTTCCTTAATGGGAGTTTCCGCAGGCTCATAGTGCTCGGGTAAGGGGCCGTCCACACGTCCGGGGCCAAAGAGCTGGGCATGTCCGTCGGCTTGCATGATGAAGGGGAGGGTTCCCTTGGCATTGCCATGCGGAGCAGCAGGGCCGTCGGGCACATCGCCCACCCATTTTTTGCCATCCCACTTGATAACAGCCTTATCCGGATTTAACGGTTGTCCGTTCATATCAACGGAAGCACGATTATAAAGGATACGGCGGTTTACGGGCCAACACCATGACCAATTGGGATACAGGCCGATTTTGGCTTGCATTTCTGTTTGTGAAGGGTCACGACGCTTGAACTTCTTGCCTTCTTCTTCGGTGTAACCGCCGGTATACAGCCAGTTGAGGGAAGTTGTGCTTCCGTCCACTTGCAAGGCGGCAAAGCTTGGAACAAGTTGCCCTTTTTTATAGACTTTATTGCCAATTTTTGTGTCCTTGGTGAACATGCCGTTGATACGACGTGTCCAGTCATCGGCTTTATAACTTGCGGGCCAATCCATGCTTAAAATGGCATCGGGGAAAGCTCCGCCTTCTTTTTTGTACAATTCACGGATTTTATTCATGAGCGGGATGTATATATCGCCAAAGTCACGAGCTTCTCCGCCGGGCTTAATGCCTCTGTCAAACCACAAGAGCCAGCGTCCGCTATTACTGATGGTTCCTTCTTTTTCAATGCGATGGGCAGAGGGTAGGAGGAAAACTTCCGTCTTGATTTTTGTGGGATCTGCGCCCGGACGTTGCCAGTTGTCGGAAGTTTCGGAGTGATGTAATTCACCCATGACCATCCAATCAAGATTGTCAACGGCAGCACGCATTTTATTGGTATTTGGGAAGCTGTTGAGGGGGTTTACACCAATCATGAATGCGCCGCGTATTTTACCGTTGAGCATTCTGTCCATGGCATACATATAGGAATAATCTTCGCCGGGCTCACATTTTGGCAATAAGTTATAGCCAAAGTCGTTTTCCTTGGTGGCTTTGTCGCCAAACCAACCCTTCAGCAAGGAAACAACGTATTTTGGACGATGTCCCCACCAGTTAAGGCTTTTGTCCATCTTGGTGCTTGGGGTATTGGCCTTTTGATATTGCTCAAGGCTTTGCCAGTTGGCAAGGGGTACGCTGTGATATCCGGGCAGAATGTGATACAACAATGCGTGGTCGGTGGAACCTTGCACGTTTGGCTCACCACGCAGGGCATTAACACCGCCGCCGGCTATACCGACGTTACCGAGCAGCAATTGAATCATGGCTGCACAGCGAATGTTTTGCACTCCCTTGGTGTGCTGCGTCCAGCCAAGGGCGTAGAGTAGGGTACCGGCTTTGTCTTTTTTGCCGGTTCCGCCATAGGGCTCATAAACACGCATGAGGTCTTCTTTAGAAATACCGGTGGTTTTGGACACATTATCCAAGGTGTAACGTGAATAGTGTTCCTTCATAATGTTCAACACACAGCGTTTATCTTTTAAGCTGGCATCACGCAAGGGGGCGCCTTTTTTGTCACGCTTAAATGTCCAAGTGGAACGGTCATATTGACGAGTTTTTGGGTTATAACCGCTGAAAAGTCCGTCTTTGAAGGTGAACTTATCGGCAA
>CAYJHK010000205.1:0-4110 GCA_964369515.1 uncultured Desulfovibrionaceae bacterium | reverse complement strand
GCGCTAGCAAAAGGGTTTTCCTTCCCCCCAGATAAAAAGCAGCTGACTAAAGGCAGTAGCCACGTGAGAAAATTATCTCAACATTACAGCTTGACCAAGGGACAATAAAAAAAGTAGCATGTCCGTTGTGTGCTAAGCATTTCTCCAAACGTGGCTATTGCCTTTAGTCAGCAAAAAGTTTAGACAATTGTGGTCGTCATGAAAAGCACTCGGCAAGGTGTGGTAAATATCGAGGATGGGAATTTGATGAAAAATACATTGCAATGGTTGGAATTTCTTGATAATTATAGCATTGACGACGCTGTGCGTGCTGCTGCATATGAGAGCGCAACGCCGGCAGAACGTCAGTGTATAAAGACGGCCATTGCCTATCATGCTTTGCAAGGTGAAAGTCCATATCGGGCCAATTCTTTTACGGAGTTTGCAGGGCAAGGATTTTGGCATAAAATAAAAAAGACTGCTGCCCCTTGGCTTGTGGCGGTAAGTAGTCCCGAATATATTTCTCCGGCACGGCTGATTGCCATGCTCATGCCGGCAATTCTTTTGCAAGTGCCTGTATTTTTTGTGAGCTTAGATGAGCCTGCGCCAAGTGTTTTGCTTACACTGGAATTGCTTGGGATAGAAAATATCTACAGCCTTAAAACTACCCATGCGCTGTTGGAGGCTTTGCAGGCCCAGGGTGAGCAAGGTGCTTTGAGTCACGGGCGTTTTGTGCTTATGCACCATAATCTGGCCATATGTTCGCCGTCATCGGTGCGTTCGCTGTGTCCGGCGTTGCAATGCTTACATATTCCATATTTTGAAGACCTTAAGCCGCCTGTGCTCCATGTACAAGAAGGTATGGGGCAGGAACAGCGACATTTGATTGATTTTGCCCAGCAAGACGCTACGTTTACCCATGATACACAGAGCTTTGCCAATGCTTGCTATCAGCATACGGAAACACGCAGCGATTATCCTTACGCTCAAGTATGGCAAAAGGGTCTTGAGGGATGCTGGGTACATGCGCAATATGGTAAGGATTTTTATTATAATTTTGTGCACAGTGCGGCAATAAATATAAGTAAAATATAGGGTGGAGTGTGTATGTGCGCCAAGAAAACAGCTATAGATTGTATTCGTAATATTGGCATTATTGCGCATATAGATGCAGGCAAGACTACGCTCAGCGAGCGCATTCTTTATTATACCGAAAAGATACATCGAATGGGAGAAGTCCATGAAGGCACGGCCACCATGGACTATTTGCCCGAAGAGCAAGAGCGTGGTATTACCATAGCTTCGGCTTGTACCACCTGCCAGTGGCAAGGGCATAACATTAATATTATCGACACTCCCGGACATGTGGACTTTACCATTGAGGTGCAGCGTTCCTTGCGTGTGCTGGACGGGGCGGTGGGCGTGTTTTGTGCTGTGGGCGGTGTGGAGCCGCAATCGGAAACCGTGTGGCAGCAGTCGGAAAATTTCTGTGTGCCTAAAATAGCTTTCATCAATAAAATTGACCGAATCGGTGCTGATTTTCAAAATGTCTTGCGTGCACTCCATGAACAATTACAGGCAAATCCGCTTTTGCTCTCCATGCCGCTGGGTGAAGGTGATACATTTGAAGCTATTTTGGATATTGTGCGCCATGAACGCCTTGATTATGACCCTGAAGATCAGGGGGTTAGCGTCAAACGATCAGCGCTTAGTGATGCTGAAAAAGAATTGGTGCAGCCGTGGTGGGAAAAGTTGGTCGAAAGCCTTGCAGACGTGGACGATGCATTTTGTGAATTGTATTTATCGGAAAAAGCCTATGATACTGACGACATACTTGCCGCTGTGCGCCGTGCGACCCTTGCACGCAGCGTGACACCTGTATTTTGCGGATCGGCTTTGCGCAATGCCGGTATTCAGCAAGTGCTTGACGGTATTGTACATTTACTGCCATCGCCGCTGGATACTCTGCCTCCCGTCGCTGTGGATAAAGACGGACAGGAACATACAATTTTACCGGATGCCGATGCACCGCTTTCGGCTTTGGTGTTCAAAATTCTTTTGGATGAAGGGCGCAAACTCGCTTTTTTGCGTCTGTACGCCGGAAGCATTAAAAATGGTGAAATGTATACGCATGTTAACGACAAAACGCAAGATCGAGCGCAGCGTATCTATCGCCTACATGCCGACCACCGTGAGCAACTTAACGAGGCCACTGCCGGCGATATTGTGGCTGTTGTGGGCTTGCGGGCTGCGTATACAGGCGCAACCTACGCCCAGAAAGATGCAGCCTATGCTCTTGAAAGTATTGACGGTTATGAACCTGTAATCAGTCTTGCCCTTGAGCCTCGCAATGCTGACGAAGGCAGCAGTCTTGATGATGCCCTTTTGCGCTACACCACAGAAGACCCCACCCTAAGTACGCATGTGGACGAAGGTTCCGGCCATCGCATTCTTTCCGGTATGGGCGAATTACATCTAGATGTGATTTTGGAGCGGATGCGGCGTGAGTATTCCATTAATCCAAGGGTGGGCAATCCGCAAGTGGTGTGCCGTGAAACCATTGTGCAAACCGCAGAAGCTGAGGCTGAATTTGACCGTGAGCTTGGCAAAGAACATCATTACGGGCTTGTGAAATTAAGTATTGCGCCAAGAGAGCGTGGAGCAGGCAATAGCATTGCCTTTGGCGACTATTTTCCGCCCGATGTCTTAACGCACGTAAGGGAAGCTGCGAAATTTGGTTTACCCTTGGCATGGACAGAAGCCGCCGGGCAAGGTGTGGAAGATGCCCTGCAAAGCGGCCCATTGCTTGGCTATCCCATGCAAGATGTTGCAGTCACCATTGAGTATATGCAAAAAAAAGAAGGACTTTCATCACCGGCAGGCTACCATATGGCAGCCGGTATGGCTTTGCGTGAGGCTTTAAGCAAGGCGCATCCCGTGCTTCTCGAACCCATTATGCAAGTGGAAATCAGCGTACCCGAAGGGCATCTTGGTTCCGCCATGTCATTGTTCCAGACTTGTGGCGGACGAGTGGAAAACTTAAGCCATAAAGGTGTATTACATGCAGACGGCGGACAAAAAGTCATTCAAGGCCTTGCACCGCTTTCCAAACTTTTTGGTTTTTCAACGTCGCTGCGTTCTGTCACCCAAGGGCGTGCCGGGCTTGTTCTACAGTTTAAACATTTTGATACATTATGATGCAAAAAGCAAAAAAAAGCCTTGGGCAGCACTTTCTACGTGATAAAAATATTTCTCAAAAAATCGTACAATTGCTCCATATAGGCGACGGTGACAATATCATTGAAATCGGCCCGGGGCCGGGTGCGCTTACGACAATATTGGAAGTTAGTCCAAGAAATCAGCTGCTACTCATCGAAAAAGATCGCTTTTGGGCAGCAGAACGTCAAAGACTTGCGCAAAAAAACACGCAAGCTGTGCTCATGGACGCATTGCATATGCCGTGGCAAAAAATTACCCCGCAAAATCCTTGGAAAATCATCTCAAACCTGCCCTATAACGTGGCATCGCCGCTTATGTGGGACATTTTTTCCAAGTGTACCGGACTTAGTCGTGCTGTCTTTATGATGCAAAAAGAAGTGGGGCAACGTATCATTGCACAGCCGCACAGCAAAGAATATGGTGCTCTGTCCGTGTGGACGCAAAGCTTTGTGCAGCCACATTGGGGTTTTGTGGTGGCTCCCAAATCCTTTGCGCCGCCGCCTAAGGTGGATTCTGCCGTGCTCAGCTTTATGCCTCTGTGTGAGGATAAACGCCCTCAAAATCCCAAATTGCTGGCGAAATTTATCAAAATGTGTTTCCAAAATAGACGCAAGCAGCTAAAATCCATACTTAAGCAAAATTCCGCTTTGCATATCCTTCCCATCCTTGAAAAGCTTGGAATACATGCCGAGCAAAGACCGGAAACGCTTACGCCGAATAATTTCCAAGCTGTCGTTATGGAAGTTCAGAAAATCGAAGAGAACAGATGAGGCGAATTTTAGCTATTTATGTTGAAAATAATAACACTGAACAACGGAAATTATTATTTATTATAAGCATTTAATTACTATGATTCATGGCATTCTAATTTGCGATATTTTTTGTGGGGGGAACTTTTGCTTGCGCCAAAAA
>CAYJHK010000204.1:0-4110 GCA_964369515.1 uncultured Desulfovibrionaceae bacterium | reverse complement strand
GTTAAAAGTTCCCCTTTCCCCCTCAAAAAAAAATAATTAATAATTGTGCAGTAATAAATACAATAAGCGGTCGGCAATATCCATAATTTCCTTATGTATTCCGCCGCTGTGCATGACGGATCCAAAGAGCGTGTTTTGTTGTTCCTTTAGGAGTTTGCGGTCAATGGCTTTGGGCATGGGTACGGCAAGGGTGGTGGCCAGTCGCTCTGCAAGCAAGTAGCTTTCAACCCCTTGTAAAAAGAAAGGAAGGTATTCAGCCAAGGCGTGTTTATTTTCTTGCCAAAATTCGCCGGCTGCTTCGGTGGGTTTATGGCGCAATATGCTGCATAAAGATGTGTAAAGATTATTAAGTGCGCCGCCGGGGATGCCGGTTCTCCAGCCATACAGCCACGGTGTACGCCGGAAGAGCAGATGATGATTTTTGCCAAGATCCAGAAGTTTTTTTACACCGTCACGAGCGGCAAAGAGTAGGGCGGTATCGGCATTGAGTGGCCATTTGGTGGGCAGATTTTCTATTTGCCATTCGGGGCTGATGCTTTGTGCGGGTTTTTGGCCGGCAAGTTCGTGTAAGAGCATGGCAAGCCAAGCATTGGCCTCGGGGGAGTTGGGGGTTTCAAGGTGCGAATAGGTTAGAACGTAGCGACCTTTTCCGTAATTTCCTGTGATGATGCAAGGTTTTTCAGATAGAAAATCGGTACGCATATTCACACCGTAGACATCTTGCCAAATATCAAGTGTATTTGGGGGTAGGGTGGCAAGATCGATATCGCCAAAATATAAATCGTGTCCGGGGGCTGTATAGCTTGCAAGTACCGTAATATTTTCATCTTCTTGAGGCGCAAAACGACCCGGCCACCAGATGGGTAAGGAAAGGGTGGATGCCTTGGGGCTTAAGGGGTGATTGTTAATATTTACACGCATATGCCCGGAAACAAGGTGTTGAGTGCGGTCGGCATAGCTTGCACGCTTCCATGGGCAAAGAGCAAGGCCGTGGTCGTGGGAAAGGCCAAGTCCTGCCCCTCCACAAAATCCTAAATAATTTCCGCCCAAGCTGACATATTCTTGGATGGCACGCACGCCTTTATCTCCAAGATATTGATATTTAAGGCTTGCTGTGCCGCCGGGAACAAGTAAAAGTGATGGCTTGCCTAAAAGCACTCCGTGGGTTATTTCATTACATGTAACTATGCGATGCGCAACTCCCATACCTTTTAGAGTATGCAGGGCCATGAGCCCCCAAATGTGCGACGCATCCCAAAGAAAATAAATTGAACTGTGCATATACGCCTCCTGTGGGTGTAGTATGTCACCTTTTGTGGAGAAATCAAGATGGCAGATAACGCTTTGCCCAAGGGCTATGAACCACATGCCGTGGAAGCATATTGGACTGAATATTGGGAACAAAATGCAACATTTACCGCTAAGCTTGCTGACTCGGAAGCAGCTGGCGAGCCATTTTGCATAGTCATACCGCCGCCCAATGTCACAGGCGTTTTACATATCGGACATGCCTTAAACCAAACGCTTATCGATACATTATGCAGACATGCACGCCAAAAAGGTAAGAATGTTTTGTGGATCCCCGGAACCGATCATGCCGGCATTGCCACGCAAAACGTAGTTGAACGTGCCCTTGCCAAGGATAATCTCAAGCGCAGCGATCTTGGACGTGAGGCGCTTATAGAAAAAGTATGGCAGTGGCGAGAAGAATACGGCAATACTATTCTCAATCAAATTCGCAAGCTTGGCGCATCTGTGGATTGGAGCCGCCTGCGCTTTACCATGGATGAAGGTTTGTCCAAGGCTGTGCGTAAAGTATTTGTAGATTTGTATCATCAAGGCTATATTTATAAGGGTGATTATATCATCAATTGGTGCTCCCGTTGCCACACGGCCTTGGCAGATGATGAAGTGGAACATAATAATCATAAAGGGCATTTATGGCACATTCGCTACCATATCGTGGGTGCTGAAAATATGGGTATAACCATTGCCACCACACGTCCGGAAACCATACTTGGCGACACCGCCATTTGCGTTCATCCCGAAGATGAACGCTATGCGCACCTTGTGGGCAAAAAAGCCTATGTTCCCATTATCAAAAGAGAAATTCCTATCATTGCCGATGAATATGTGGATATGGAATTTGGCACCGGTGCGCTTAAAGTTACCCCATCGCACGATCACAATGACTGGGCGCTTGGGCAAAAACATGGTTTGGAATTTATTCAAGCTATTGATGATATGGGCATTATGAAGGAAGTTGCCGGGCCATATGCCGGTATGCGCAAAAAACAGTGCCGTGAAAAAATCGTTGCCGATATAAAAAATGCCGGCGATCTCTTGCAGGTAGAAGAAATTGAACATTCCGTGGGCGAATGCTATCGTTGCAATACAACGGTCGAACCACATGTTTCAACGCAGTGGTTTGTGGCTGCTACAAAACTGGCCCCCAGAGCGCGCGCCGCTGTGCCAAAGCTTACGGAAATTTTCCCTAAAAATAGCCTAAAGACGTACTATAATTGGCTTGATGGCATTCGTGACTGGTGCATTAGCCGGCAAATTTGGTGGGGACATCGCATTCCGGCTTGGACGTGTGCCGATTGCGAAGAGCTTATGGTAAGTACTGAGGATATAAACGAATGCACGAAATGTAAGAGCAAGAATGTCTTCCAAGACGAAGATGTTCTTGATACATGGTTTTCATCGGCATTGTGGCCGTTTTCCACATTAGGTTGGCCGGAAAAAACCAAGGAACTTGAAACATTTTACCCCACCTCGGTTTTGGTAACCGGTACAGATATTTTATTTTTCTGGGTAGCTCGCATGATGATGCTCGGACTGCATTTTATGGACGAAGTACCGTTTAAACATGTGCTTTTGCACGGTCTTGTGCGTGACTCCCAAGGGCGCAAAATGTCAAAATCACTTGGAAACTCCATTAACCCCTTGGAAGTTATCGACAAATATGGTTGCGATGCCATGCGCTTTACCCTTGCCGCATCCACCACCATGGGCAGTGACGTGCGCCTTGCCGAAGATCGCATTGAAGGTTATCGCCATTTTATCAATAAATTGTGGAATGCCGCACGCTTTGCCTTGATGCATTTAACAAAAAACAGTGAGGAAGCACCGGCTGCCGTACAGCTGGAAAGCGTCGAAGCATTGCATCATGTTTGGATATTGCATCGTCTTGAAAAAGCTAAGCAAGATATGGAAAAATCCCTCGGCGACTATCGTTTCAACGATGCCGCCAACGGAGCTTATAAATTCCTATGGAACGAATTTTGTGATTGGTATCTGGAGCTTATCAAGGCCGATATGCATGATGGTGCCGAGCCTGAACGCAAGGCCGAAGCCTGCTTTGTACTCTGGACCGTACTGTGTGAAACGTTGCTCTTGTTGCACCCACTCATTCCCTTTGTCAGCGCACAAATTTGGCAGGCTTTGCCCGGAACTTCCCACGATATCGCTCTGGAACTCTATCCGCCGGCTCGCCCGCAGTGCGTCAAGCCCGAGCAGTCCAAATGCATGGAATTTATACAAGAAGTCATCGTGGCAGTGCGTACCATCCGTTCTGAACTCAATATTGCGCCTTCCCTGCGCATAAAAGCCTTACTTAAAGCGGAAAAAGCCGAACAAGAAGAGATATTACTGGCTTCCAAGGATATGATTTGCAATCTGGCACGGCTTGAAGAATTGCAAATCGCAAGCACCGCAGAAGCACCAAAGGCTTCAGCATCTCAAATTGTTCAAGGTTGTCAGATAATTATACCGCTTTCCGGATCTGTGGATTTGCAAGGCGAGCTTGTGCGCCTCGATAAAGAAATAGCCAAAATGGACAAAGATCTTGACGGGATAGTGAAAAAACTTTCCAACGAAAGCTATGTAGAACGTGCACCGGCTGAAGTTGTACAAAAAGATCGTGATCGTGCCACAGAAATCAATGACGCTCGCACCAAGCTCGAAAATCTGCGTGCACGCTTCCAAGAAGCATTGGAAGAATAAAGGGAAGTGCTGATTGATTTTTTCTTGTGGGAGGGAGCTTTTTGGAAAAATGTCTCCTCCCAGAACTCCCCCCCACGTGATTCTAATTTGCGATATTTTTTG
>CAYJHK010000203.1:0-4158 GCA_964369515.1 uncultured Desulfovibrionaceae bacterium | reverse complement strand
ACGCAGTAGACAGTTCTTTTTCAACTAACTACAGTGCGTTCAAAAAGTGCCAAATACAAGGAAAAATTCAAACGCAAGGCGCGCCGTGTATACGGATATACATAAGCGGTTTGCGTTTGAAATTTTGACGCAGTAGATGGTACTTTTTCAACGCACTGCTAGCTGCGTTCACGAGCCAAAGCACACCCTATAGCCAGCAAATTCAAAACACCGAAAAGAATTAGATCCACACGCATACTTTGCATGAAAGCATCAATGTTTTCAGTTGAAACCGGTGCATCCCCCAAGAATGTACCAAGGGTAATGCTGATGATGGCTGTGTTAAGCAGTGCGCCGCTGGTGCGCATGGTGCCGGCCACGGAAGCGGCTTGACCAAGGTGCGCCTTGTCCACCGATTCCAAAATTACCGTGGTATTTGGCGCAGCGAACAGTCCCGTTCCAATGCCAAGCCCGACTTGTGCCAAGAAAAAATACCATAAGGGGCCATCCGTAGTGAAAAAGCCGGAAGCCACCAGACCAAGGCCACAGATACCAATGCCCACAGCGCTGATTTTACCCCCACCATATTTTGCAACTAAACGTCCGGCGATGGGACTCGTCACGGCTTGCACCAGAAATTGCACAGAAAGATACAATCCCGCTTGACCAACACTCATACCACGAACCACTTGTAAGTATAAGCTGAAAAAAACCACCATACCAAAAGACGAGCTGTAATTAATAAAGGCCGCTAGGGAAGAGAGGGCAAACACACGGTTATGTGCCAATAAGGCCACATCAAGTAAAGGATATTTCGCTTTTAATTCTAAGCGTATATATAAGGCTAAAAATATAAAGCCGAGCAAGACAAGTCCAAGACCGAGGGATACGTAATTTTTTAGTAATGAAGATCCAAGAGCTATGCCGCCCATGCCAAGACTATAGACAGCGGCATCAAACCAGTTAAATGGTTCACCTTTTCCTTGGTACCATTCCTCATGTACGGCAAAGCGCATAAATGTCCACGTCAAGCTTGCGGCAAATGCCGTTCCCCAAAACAGCCACTGCCAACCAAGCTCTGCGCCAATAAATCCGGCCACCGGAGGCCCACAGGCTATGCCCACATAGATGGAAGTGGCCGAATAGGCGACGTATTGACTGCGCTTGCCGTCAGGTGCGCTCACAGCCAAGATGGCAAGTCCGCTGGCGGAAAAAATGGCCGTACCAAGTCCTTGTAGGAGACGTAAGGCTTGCATAATATAGATATTATCCATAAAGCCCATGATGACATTGGTGAGTACGAATACAAATGAACCGGTTAAAAATACTCTACGCCTGCCCCAAACATCACCCATGCGTCCGGTAATAAGCTGGGCTATGACCAGACCAAGTACGTAAAATGTGGTCAAGAGGCTTAAATCATGCGCACCTGCGCCGGTGCTTGCTTCAATGGACGGTAAGAGAGAGTTCACACCGGCGACCATAAAGGGCATGAAAAATTGTGCCGAGCAGACAGCAAATGCAATGATAAGGGGAGAATCTTTTTTTTCAGTCATACGTAACTCTTTGCTTACACTTTTTCCTTTATTACTTACTTCTTACTCTTGCTTTGGAGCATTTCAATAATATATTCATTGTCGCTACTTATGGCAAAATCAAGGGCTGTGCGTCCATCCTTGCTTTTTATATCCGTATCCACTCCAATCTCCAATAAAAAATCTGCGACCAAGAGCGAACTGCTTTCCGCCGCAAGCATGAGGGCGGTCTTGCCGTCATTGTCTTGCAAATTCACATTGGCACCTTTTTGCACACAAAATTTAACAATGTCACGATTTGCTGCGAAGGCTGCCCGCATAAGGGCTGTTCGCCCGTGAGATTTGTCCCTTTCATCGATGGCTAGTCTGTCGTCCCATACTAAACTGGCAAAAGCAATAGCCGATTCGGCTGCTGCTCGCATGAAAGCTGTTTCATTGTTGGCGTTTTTTATGGTAACATCTACTTTTTTATCAAGCAGGAATTTTAAAGATCTTAAATGCCAATCCATATAGTTGGAGCAAACATTCATGAGTGGCGTATCACCATTAAGGCTTTTGGCGTTGAGGTCAATTTTATCGGTGTAGAATAACTTTGCAGCATTTGCGTTGGCTCCATAAAGTGCGCTGAAAAATGTAGTTAAGCCCTTCTTGTTTTTTATATTTGGATCCGCCCCATTATCCAGTAGAAATTCAATAATATCGCTGCTGAGATACTCCGCAGCGATGGAAAGAACAGTATCCCCATTAAGATCTTGCGCATTGACCTTCGTTCCGCCATTAAGTAAAAGTTTCATGATTTTAATACGTTTTTCGCTTGGCCACTCACGAAATGCGGAGGCTGCTTGCATAAGGGCATTTTTGCCGCTTTCACTGCCCAAGGACACATCGGCCTTATTTTCCAACAATATACTTATGATATTCTCGGATCCCTTTCTTACGGCAATCATCAGGGCTGTTTCGTGGTCATTGTTCTTTTTATTGAGATCCACCCCTTTTTTTATGAGCAGACGCACCACATCTTCACGTTTACCGTCTGTTGCCAACATCAAAAGAGTCATTCCGTCAATATCCACAACATTGATATCAGCACCCTTGTCGAGCAGAAATTGAACCATAGCTTCATTTGATGTATTGGCTGCAACGGACAGCACAGTATGTCCATTTTTATTCTTTCTGTGTAAATGTACACCCTTATCAATAAGTATTTGTAATATCTCCACACTATCACATAGCGGTGCATACAGAATTGCCGATATGTCGTTATCTGTGATAGTATTTACATCTGCTCCCTTATCCAACAATAGCTTGGCAGCCTCCACATGTCCTTCTCTGAGGGCAAGCATAAGAGCTGTGTAGTTATCATTGCTTGGCATATTAACATCGGCACCTTTATCGAGACAAAATTGAATGGCGTCCACATTGCCGCCCATGGCTGCATACATAAGTGCTGTCATGTCTTCAATGCGACTTTTTGCATGTATGGAAAGTTTTTCATCCCACACCAAGCGGGCAATATCGGCATGTCCATTGGATAAAGCCGTCACAAAAGCCGTTTGATTGTTACTGTTTTTTGCCGTAACATCCGCCTTTTTTTCCAACAAAAATTTCACGATATCTACATAGCCCTTGGCACTGGCGTATGTAAGGATTGTTTGGCGTTTGAGTAAAATATCAAGGGGAGTTATCTTATTGATATCAATAGCATCGGTATACAAGGCTTTGACTATATCTGTATATCCGTGTTCAACAGAATGCAAAAAAACTGTCAGGTGGTTGTTATTTTCTACGCCGGCATCGGCACCTTTTTCCAGTAAAAAGCGAAGCGTTTGTTCGTGGTTATTTTGTGCGGCATATAAAATTGCTGTGTTGTTAAAAGAGCTTTTTATATTTATATCCGCTCCATTTTCCAGCAGTAAGCGAACCGTCTGCTCATGGCCACTTTGTGCGGCATACATAAGGGCAGAATTGTTAAAATAGCTCGTTATATTGACATCTGCCCCGTGTTTAAGCAACAACGTAACGATATTATTATAACCCTTACTTGCCGCAAACAAAAGTGCCGTCTCGCTCCTTACCATTTTACCTTTTAAATTGACATCCGCCCCGCGCTTAAGTAGCAATGCAACGATGTTTTCAGCGCCATTTTTCGTTGCAATGATAAGAGGTGTATTGCCGTCCTTGTCAAAAGAACTGATATTTGCCCCTTTGTCCAGTAACAGTGTGATGATATTTTCGGATCCACTTTTCGTAGCAAGGATAATGGGTGAATTGCCGTCCTTGCTAAAAGAATTGATATTTGCTCCTTTGTTCAGCAACAAAGTAACGATGTCTTCAGCTCCATTTTTTGCTGCAAGCATAAGGGGTGTGTAACCATCATAATCTACAGAATTGACATCAGCCCCTTTGTCCAAGAGAAGCTTGGTACTGTCAATATTCCCAGTGCTTACGGCCTCATGCAGGCTTTCCCCAAGAGCGAATGAGGGTAAGATTATGCAGAAGCAAAGTAATAAAATAATAGCAAAAATACGCAAGGCTGCCTCCTGAATGCCCATATAGAAACCTCTGCACAATTCATAAAATTGACAAAATACACGGATTGCTTCGCTGCGCTCGCAATGACTTTCGTTATAAAACCAAGTCATTG
>CAYJHK010000202.1:0-4161 GCA_964369515.1 uncultured Desulfovibrionaceae bacterium | reverse complement strand
GGTTTTGGCAAAAGTTCCCCTTCCCCCCTCAAGAAAATAATTAATCAGTGTTTCCCTTAATCAATTTTTTTCATTACCTATCCATTCTGTGTTCAAAGAGTCTGTATTTTTATGTAAAACTCCTCTAGTTTATTTGTAACCAAGGAGGTGCATATGTATTGTAATCAATGTGAACAAACATCAAAAGAAAAATCTTGCGAAAAAATAGGTGTCTGTGGAAAAACAGCAGACACAGCACGCTTGCAAGATGAGCTGGTCTATGCTTTACGTCTCTTGTCGCAAACAAGCCTAAAAGCTGACGCTAAGGGGATGACTGATGCGCAAGTGGATAGCTTTATTGCCAAAGCACTCTTTAGAACCCTGACCAATGTAAATTTTGACGACGAAGCTTTACGTGCTTGCCTCAAAGAATGTATCATTTTGCGTAAAAAAACCGCAGAAAAATTGGGCTGTACGCCGCAATTTACCGACGAAGCTCTGGAAAAAGCTCTGATTGATGTGCAGGAAAATGCTTGGACAATGGACGCCATGGCTACGGATACAAACATTAATTCTGCGATGCAAATTATACTTTATGGAACCAAGGGCGTGGCAGCCTATGCCGATCATGCAGCTCTCTTGGGGCAACAAGATGCGAGTGTCTACGGTTTTATTAAGAAAGCTTTAGCTGCCGGCTTGCCCGACAAGCAAGGTTCTGTGGAAGAACGAACTTTGCAAGATTGGCTGGAGCTTGCCATGGAATGTGGACACGCCAATGTACGAGCCATGGAACTCTTAGAATTGGGAAATACGGAGCACTTCGGACATCCGGAGCCAACACCTGTCTCTCTCGGACATAAAAAAGGCAAAGCAATTGTCATTTCAGGCCACGATCTGCTGGATTTATATAATTTGTTGCAACAAACAGAAGGAAAAGGCATAAATATCTACACCCACGGCGAAATGATACCGGCTCATGGCTATCCTAAGCTCAAAGCATTTCCCCATCTTGCCGGACATTTTGGCACAGCTTGGCAAAATCAGAGAAAAGAGATGGAAAATTTCCCCGGTGCGGTACTTTTCACCACCAATTGCATTCAAAACCCCGGCGCGCACGGAGACAAAATTTTCACCACCGGTGCTGTGGGTTATCCTCATGTGGAACACTGTCCTCAGGGAGACTTTTCCAAGGTCATCGAAAAAGCCTTGAATATGCAAGGATTTGATGAAGATGCCGATAAAGGAAGTGTCACTGTGGGCTTTGGACGGAAAGCTCTGCTGGATGCTGCTCCGGCCGTACTTGAAGCAATAAAAATCGGAACTTTAAAGCACATCTTCCTCGTAGGAGGTTGCGACGGAGCTAAGCCCGGGCGTAATTACTATACGGAATTTGTGGAGAAAAGCCCAAAGGACACGCTCATTTTAACTCTTGCCTGCGGTAAGTTCAGATTTTTCGACAAAGACATCGGCAATATCGGTCACTTTCCCCGCATTTTAGACGTAGGCCAATGTAATGACGCCTATGCCGCCGTACAGGTGGCACTGGCATTGGCTGACGCTTTGCAGTGCTCGGTGAATGATTTGCCTCTATCCATTGTCCTGTCATGGTACGAACAAAAAGCGGTCTCGGTTTTACTCAGTTTACTGGCTCTTGGCATAAAAAATATACGTCTCGGACCTACCTTACCGGCATTTGTTTCGCCTGATATATTGCGGATTTTACAAGAAACATGGCAGTTAAAGGCAATTACCAACGCAAGGGACGACCTCGCAATCCTTCTCCAACCCAAATAAATTATAACTGACCGTGCAGCGAAACATTATGCGCTGCACGGTATAAATTAGTCGGAGCTGAAAAACGCATTTTCATGCATTTTTCAGCTCCGACTAATTAATCAGTGTTTCCTTAGATTAGGATGAAAGTGTCTATTTCAACGTCAGCTTAATGTGATTTTTTGTATAAAATTTTATTTATTCAGCGTATCCAACAGACTTTGAGGGAGTGTACAAGGCCATACATGACCGAAACAACTTATGAAATCTGAGGCGGAAAAATACGAAAAGATACAATTGACAATATGCAAAACTTGTTCATATTATCACAAAAAAACTTAAGGAGACAGTAGATGAAGATTACACAATGTATTGCCATGAGCGCACTATTACTTTTGACCGGTGTTTCCACGTCCTCAGCCGAGGATGTCATTACTCCTAAGGCGGCTTCAACAGCCACAAAACATGCCCATGAGCACACTTACAAAAGCCTTCCTTTCCATGATGTTCAAGACTTTAAGGACGCCACCCGTGGTTTTATTGCCGCCGACGATCCTGTGACCATTATGGGAAAAAACGGCAATACCGTCTGGGATTTAGAATCATATAAGAACTTTATCAAGCAAAACACCAAGGCACCGGATACGGTTAATCCGAGCTTATGGCGGCAAGCGCAGTTAAATATGCTGCACGGGCTTTTTAAAGTTACGGACAATATTTATCAAGTGCGTGGCTATGACCTTTCAAATATTACCTTTATTCAAGGCAAAACGGGTTGGATTGTCATTGACCCACTCATTTCTGCCGAAACAGCCAAGGCGGCCTTGGATTTGGTGAATAAGCATGTGGGTAAACGTCCGGTGGTGGCTGTTATTTATAGTCATCCCCACGTTGACCATTATGGCGGAATTCACGGCGTTGTGGACATAAAAGACGTTGAATCCGGAAAAATTCCCATTCTTGCACCGGAAGGATTTTTGGAGCACGCCGTTTCAGAAAATGTCATTGCAGGCCCTGCCATGGGGCGCAGGGCGCAATATATGTATGGCGCATTCTTGCCACGTAATGCCAAGGGTAGCGTGGGCAGCGGACTTGGAATTACAACCTCTTACGGATCAGTAGGGCTCATTCCGCCCACCAAGGAAATTACGCATACCGGTGAGAAAGTTGTGCTTGACGGCGTTGAAATGGTGTTTCAAATGACGCCGGGCACCGAAGCTCCTGCCGAAATGAATACGTGGTTTCCACAATTTAAGGCACTTTGGATGGCAGAAAATTCTTGTGCAACCATGCACAATATCTTGACTTTACGTGGTGCACAGGTGCGTGATTCTCTAATGTGGTCAAAATACATCAATGAAGCCATAGAGTTGTGGGCAGACAAAGCAGTGGTGCGCTTCCAATCCCACCATTGGCCCATGTGGGAGACAAAAAACATTGTCACCGCCCTTGAAAAACAAAGGGATTTGTATAAATATATCCACGACCAATCGGTCAATCTCATGAATAAAGGCTATGTGGGTGAAGAAATTTCAGAAATGCTCGAATTGCCTCAAAGTCTGGGGCATGTATGGGCAAATCGTGGTTATTACGGAACTTTGGAGCATAATAGTCGAGCAGTGTATCAGAGGTATATGGGCTGGTATTCGGGACATCCTTCTGATTTAAACAATCTTGCGCCGGAGCAAGCAGCAAAACGCTATGTGGAATATATGGGCGGTGAGGACGCCATACTGAAAAAGGCCGCCGAAGACTTTGCCAAGGGCGAGTATAGATTTGTGGCAGAGGTGCTCAAACATGTGGTTTTTGCCAATGCCGCCAACATAAAAGCACGCCACTTGCTGGCGGATACCTTTGAGCAAATGGGTTATCAAGCTGAGTCCGGTCCATGGCGTAATGTGTATTTGCAAGGCGCACTTGAGCTTCGCAAAGGTATAGGGCCTGTGCAAAGCGGTACATTAAATCTCGATGTTTTAAAGGAAATGCCGCCGGAACTTAGCTTTGATTTTATGGGAGTTAGGCTGAATGCCGCCAAGGCCAAAGATAAAAATATTGTCATCAACATTGAGCTTAGCGATGCAAAACACAAGGAATACGCACTTTTCCTTGGAAATTCGGTACTCAACTACAGTACAAAGCTTAAAAAAGATCCGCAGTTGACGCTTTCCTTGCCGCAGCAAGCATTGACAGCCTTATTGTACAGCAAAGACGCCTCTGCTACATTTAAATCATTGAAAGAAAAGGGAGTTCTTAAAAGCCAAGGCGACGAAGCCAAGCTCTTTGAATTGCTCTCTTTATTGGATACATTTGATGGAAACTTCCACATTGTAACGCCATAATCATTATAATTTTAGGGAAACACTGATTAATTAGTCGAAGCTGAAAAACGCATTTTCATGCATTTTTCAG
>CAYJHK010000201.1:0-4164 GCA_964369515.1 uncultured Desulfovibrionaceae bacterium | reverse complement strand
GGCGCAAGCAAAAGTTCCCCCCACAAAAAATATCGCAAATTAGAATCACGTGGGTTTTTGTGCGATTTTGAGGGGCTTGTAAGATTTTTTCTGCTCGCAAGGCAAAAAACATTTTGTAAACTTGAACGTACTCAAGTACGTGAGTTTGCAAAATGTTTTTTAACGCTGCGAGCAGGAAAAAGATGAAGACACCAAAAGCGCACAAAAGTAAAAAATTAGCAATAGCACTTGCTGCTAAAAATTACTATTAATACATTCAGAATCACATGACCGATAAGAGCTACCCCCCAAGGTAGGCTTCCTTGACTTTCGGATCCGCCAGCAATTCCTGACCGCTTCCTTCAAGCACAATACGCCCAACTTCAAGAATATAGGCATAATGCGCAATGGACAGAGCGGCAAATGCATTTTGCTCAACGAGAAGAATGGTCTTTCCTTCACTACTAATACGCTGAATTATATTAAAAATTTCCTTAACCAAGAGAGGAGCAAGCCCAAGGGAGGGCTCATCAAGCATAAGCAGGCTCGGTCTGCTCATAAGCGCACGCCCAACGGCCAGCATTTGTTGCTCACCGCCGGATAGCGTACCGCCTTTTTGCCAAAGTCGCTCGCGTAAACGGGGAAAGAGTGTGTATACCCACTTGAGGTCTTTGAAGATTTCTGCCTTATCGTTTCGGCTGTAGGCTCCAAGATACAGATTTTCTTCCACGGTCAAATGCGGTAAAATGCGCCTTCCTTCCGGCGAAAGTGCTATGCCACGCACGACCATTTCTTCAGGGGCAAGCCCCATAAGTGACTGGGTAGGGCCGCCAAGATTGCGCTGAAAATTTATTTCACCGCTAACATTTTTATTCAGTCCGGCAATGGAACGGATAATACTGCTTTTACCGGCTCCATTGGCACCAATAAGTGTAACAATGCTACCTCGTGGGATATTTAAACTGACACCTTGCACAGCTTCAATACCGCCGTATCGCACTTTAAGATCTTTTATTTCAAGCATAATAGTATTTTAGGGCTAAAATGTTTATGGTGCTTTTTTCAACGGACTATTGCGGCATCTCTGTGCCGAGATATGCCTTTATCACCTCGGGATTATTGCGAATTTCTTCAGGCAAGCCCTCAGCGATAAGCCGACCGTATTCCATGACCCAAATATATTGACACACCCCCATGACCACCTTCATATCATGTTCTATGAGCAAGATGGTAAGCTCAAATTCATCGCGGATATGCGCTATAAATCGCATAAGATCCAGACTTTCTTGCGGATTCATACCGGCTGCCGGCTCATCCAACAGCAAAAAACGGGGCTGTGTCGCCAGCGCACGAGCAATCTCAAGCCGCCGCTGTGCGCCATAGGGAAGCGAGTGCGCCTTTTCATGTGCATAGGCAGTAAGTTCTAATTTTTCAATGAGTTGCATAGTTGTTTCACGAATTCTATCTTCTTCGGCATTGAACATGGGCAGTGAAAGCGGCGCCATCCACCATGGATATTTTCGGCGAACATGACAACCGACCATGACATTTTCAACAGCCGTTAAATGTTGAGACAAGCGGATATTTTGGAAGGTGCGGGCTATGCCGGCTTGACACACAAGGTGCGGTGATTTTGCCGTTATGTCTTGTCCTGCAAAGCTTACTCTACCCTCTTGCGGCGCATAAAATCCACTGATAACGTTAAAAGCCGTGGTCTTACCGGCTCCGTTTGGGCCTATCAAACCCACAATACTATTGGAGCGTATATTCATGCTAAGTTCATTGACTGCAATAACACCACCAAAACGCATAACTATATTATCAACGGATAGGAGGGTTTCGCCGATTTTTGAACTTTCGTCTCTGGGTTTTTGGGCATCGTTGAAGACAACATCAGAGCTTTGTGCGGTTGATGTTTCTACATTTAAATCTGTAGTATTTAAAACGTCAGCTTCCGAACCGGCAGCCTCGAGACCAGCAACTTCGGAACCGGTAACTTCGAGACCAGCAACTTCGGAACCAGCAACTTCGGGACTTTCGACATTGAGGCCGGCGGCCTGCAGGTCGTTTTGACTATGGCTCATTTCTTCCTCCACAACGAAAAGAGGGTGTTCCAAGTAAGTTCTCGCATCCCCATAATGCCTTCACGCCGAAATAAAATTATCCCAAGCAAAAAGAGGGAGAATATAACCATGCGCATACCGGGAATTCCGGGGATTTCTATAAAATACAAGTCCATAGGCTCTTCTAAGATACGCATCCACTCCAGCGAAACAGTGATAACGGCAGCCCCAAAAATGGAACCGGTGATGGAACCGAGCCCCCCGGCCACAACAAACATAAGCACGTTAAATGTCAGCAAAAAGTTAAACATCTTGGGGTCAATGGTGGAAAGGTGACTGCCAAGCAACGCACCGCCTACGCCCGCAAAAAACGCACCAAGACAAAAAGACAACACCTTATAATGGAAGGTATTTATCCCCATGACCTTGGCGGCGATTTCATTATCACGTATACATTTAAAAACATTACCATAGTTACTGTTCACAAGACGTACAATAAACACAACGGTTATAAGCAACCACACAAAGCAGGTGAAAATATCCGCATGACCGGGTATACCCTTAATCCCCAAAGAGCCATTGGTAATGGAGGTAGCATTAACTATAAGCACTCGAATAATTTCAGCAAATCCAAGGGTGGCAATGCCCAAATAGTCATCTCCAAGGCGCAAAACCGGAAGTCCGATAAGCAGAGCAAAAAACGCCGCCGCAAGCCCACCAGCAATGACCGCCACCCAAAATGGCGTTAAGATAACAGAAAACGGCCACATCATGGGTTCTAAAAGCCACATGATTTCTTTTTGCTCGGCGCTTAAAATAAAGATGGCCGAAACATAGGCACCGATGGCAATAAAGCCGGCCTGTCCGAGGGAAAATAAACCGGTAAAACCATAAATAAGATTTAATGACAAAGCCAAGATGGCGTTAATAAAGATGAGTTTCAAAATGTAGACTTCATAATCGCCGAGAAAACGCTCAATATAGTACACTGAAAGACCACAGAGCAGCATGAGGGCAATGCTCAAAAATGTGTTAACTGTCATACGCATTAGATTTTTTCCTCCATGCGCTCTCCAAAAAGCCCCGTAGGCTTAAAGAGCAGAACAAGTACCAGCAGCACAAAAGCAAAGGCGTCTCTATAACCCGACAAATGCGGCATAAAAGCGACGGTCATAATTTCTATGAAGCCCAAAATAAGCCCGCCAACGACAGCACCTTGTATGGAGCCGATACCTCCGAAAACAGCAGCAATAAAAGCCTTAAATCCCGGAATAATGCCCATATAAGGGTCAATTTTGGGATAGCGCAATGCCCACATAATACCCGATGCAGCCGCAAGAGCCGAACCGATAACAAAGGTTAAGGCTATAATTGTATTTACTTTAACACCCAGCAAACGTGTGGTTTCAATATCTTTTGAAATGGCACGCATGGCAAGCCCGGGCTTTGTACGGTAAACAATCCAAAGCAAGATGCTCACCAAAATGATAGTAATACCGGGCACAAAGGCCGTCAAAGGCAAGATGTGCACATTGCCAAAGGTCCATTTTTCCATAAGCCAGTCAGGTTGCAGCACGGGACGTGGAAGTCCGGTAAACACCACAACTGCCAGACTTTCTATGAAAAACGAAACGGCAATGGCTGAAATCAATGCCGATATGCGAGGAGCTTCACGCAAAGGGCGATAAGCTATGCGTTCCACAAACATACCGCACAAACTGGCCAGGGTAATGGCAAGCACGGCGGCAAAACCCCACGGCAGGCCAAAGGCAAACGTACCAAAGAAAACAAAGTAAGCCCCCAGCATCAAAATGTCCCCATGGGCAAAATTGATGAGGCGCAATATCCCATAAACCATGGTGTAACCTATGGCAATAAGGGCATATAACGAACCTAGCGTAAGGGCATTGAAAAAATGTTGCAAGAACATCTCATAGCTCATGCGACCACCTAAATTAAGTAAAATGTCTATGGATTTGGCAAACGATACTGCACACGTTTTTTCTTGTACGACAAAACAACATGAAAGTACAGCGGAATTTCACAGGCATTTTTATGAGGTTACGCGATTCTAATTTTGTAAAAATTTTCTTGGGGGAGGGACCTTTTTGGAAAAAGGTCT
>CAYJHK010000200.1:0-4165 GCA_964369515.1 uncultured Desulfovibrionaceae bacterium | reverse complement strand
GGAGCTTTGCTTCGCCGTTAAGTGATTGATTTTCGTGCCTTTACCTCTGCACACTCTTTTTTTGTGTGCAGAGACAAAATTATATTTTGCACATAAAGTTATATAAGAAAAATAATTGTGCAGAGGTCTTAAATTAGAATGCCGTGAACCACCATCTGTGAACAGTGCGTTTAAAAAGGGGCAGATGTAAGGAAGGCGAAGCTTTTTGCGTAGGGAGTGTATCCAGAAAACATACATGACCGGAGCAAAAAGCGAGCCTGACGCAGCAAATGCCCCTTTTTTAACGCATTGTTGCCCACCAATGCAGACCGAGGCAGAGTAGGGCGGCGGTTTCGCAGCGCAGTACCCTATTGCCAAGACTTACACATTGGAAATTATTGTCGTTAAAGAGCTGTATTTCAGCTGATGAGAAGCCGCCTTCCGGGCCGATGACATAGAGGCTGGTTCCTTCTTGCCCGAGCATATCCTTGGTGAGCATGGGGACATTTTCTTGTTTTTCGTAGGGGAGGAATGTGTGTGTGCAGGCTTTACTTTCTTGCACCAATGTTTTTGCGCCCCCTTGGAGGATGCGCACCGTGGGGAGCCATGGGTTACGACATTGTTTCATGGCGGCTATGCATTGGGCTTGCCAATGTTCTTTAATTTCGTAGGGTATTTTTCCTTGGCTGTGTGCGCCTTGCCATAACCACACTTCGTGCACGCCAAGTTCTACAGCCTTTTCCATAAAAAAGCCACGCCGTGTTGCCTTACTGAAGGCAAGTGCCATGATGGGCAGGGATTGTGGACGAGGAAAAAACTCTTGTTGCAAAAGTTGAAGATTGGCGTCACGCTTGCCAAGTTTTGTGATTTGACACAGTCCAATGCGCCCTTCGCCGTCAAGGATGTGTACATTTTCGCCAACTTGTAAGCGCAGCACTTGCATGAGGTGTCGTGCTTCGCTGCCTGTGAGTTGGCAGTCGCCGTCAATGTGCGGCCAAGTGCTTGGCGAAATATAAAAGGCGTGCGACATAACAATCACTCTGTTTTGCCGGTGCGGCATTTGCGCACGGATACAAAGGTGTCACGCAGGGTAATGATTCGGCGGTAGTTTTTGCGGATTTCGGCACCGGCTTCCGTCAAATCGCACTCAGCGCATTCAATATAGGTGCGCATGATGTAGCGGTTGGCTAAAATGCCGTCGATATTACTGATGATCGTATCGACTAAGGAGGGGAAAAATTTAACAATTTCGTGTGAAAGCTCGAGCAATATACGCACCGCACACTGCATCATTTGCCTATAGCTTATGCTGACTCCTTTCACATGGCGTCCGGCTATTTCCTCCAGTTCTCGAACTTTTCGTGCTTGTTGGATGTAGCCGTAGCGATCTTGTACTTCACGTTTGAGGTCTCGCATTTTTTCGAAAATATGCTCTTTTTCCTCATTATGCAGATAACTTTCCACCACATGACTTATTTTTGCGAAGAAATCGTCACTGTAAAAAATAATCCGCCGCTGGTGCTTTGTGAGCCAAGTGTAGAGAAATTTCAGTCTTTTATCTTCAGTGTCGGTATTTTCCAGTACTTCTGTTTTTTTGTATACAATGCGCCCCATGTATTCACCACGTACAATATCGTTGAGGCGCAGGAACATATTTGTGCTGTCTCTTATGATATTAAGCCCTTGCAACGACTCGCCCGTGATGGGGTGTAAAACTTCTTGCGATATGACCGAAAGGGCACGATCTTGGCGCACATTGGTTACATTGTAGGCGTGCTGATGATAGGTGACACGGATTATAACCACACGCTTGTCTTCATCCACAAAAAAGCCACCGTTCGTTATGGATTGAATGGCATCTTGTTGATCTTTATCAAGGCTGATCAGAGCGATTTTTTCCACCTTTGGGTAGCGGCTATGGTCGCCACTGCCGATGTAGGTGGTAATGGTTCTGTCGGTTTGCCCAAGCACACGCAATAAAAACTTTTCGCCCATTTTGTGCAATTTTCGGGCAAAAAGTGCGCTGGATGTGCGCCTTTCCGAGACGACGGGAAAGCCATATAATTCCATAAGATATTGATATACAAAGGTTCTGTTGCGCTCGTACATATCGTTGTCGCCATAGCGAAATTTCCCCATGCGCATTCCAAAGCGTTTGAGTTCGCTGTCAATATCCGAAGGGAAGGATGCAAAAATACCGCTTAAATAAAATTGATTTGCGGCATCAAGAGACATAACGTGCGCGCGGTCAAGGCGTAAAAGGTAGGGCAAGAGCATGGGGTAATAGTCCAGCAATGAAGTGTCTAAGCGACTGCATTCTTGACGAAAAGATTCGTGCAACACTCTTGGCAAACGTGATGCCAGTGTTTGCAAGTTGTATTTCTTGGTGGGTTCTTCAAGTGGGCAACAAGCACCCACCGCATTATTATCAACGTTCAAAATGGGATGGATTATATCATACTGAAAAACTTCGGAAAGATAATCCAAGGGACGCCCAAGAGCCACCAAGGAAAAGCCCGGCAAGTTGGCATACTCCCACATATCATTATCAAATGAAGGCAAGAGTTCGCGCGCTTCCACCAAGGGATAGTCTTTGACCGATTGGTAAGGTTTTACAAGGCAGTGACGAATGTGTACGGCATTGAGAAAGCTATAGAGTTCATCAAAATTATTGATTTCTATATACTCTTTAAAAGAAGAATGATCTTTCCAAGGTAAACCATTTTTGGTAAAAACTTTTTTCCAAGAGATCATAGTGTCCTCAATGCGTAAGTGTTGCGTAAATTTACTGAATATTCCGTCTGTTACTTACAAAGCAAATAGAAAGTCCTCTTCCATAATAGATTTTTCCACTATAGTCAATTGCAAGGAATGTGAATTAAAGAGCAACTTATAATGATTATTTGTGTAAAATTAAGGTTTTAGCGCACGTGAAACAAATTCTAAAGCTTCACTATATAGATTATCATCGGCATAAGGTGTCAGTAGATGTGCACGATTTACGCCAACCATAAGCGCAATAATGACTTGAGCTGTGTCTTTAATATTAATGTCAGCTCGTATACTTTTATCAAGAACACCGGCGTTTAAGCAGGCTTCAAGCTCTTGAGATACTTGCTGAAAGCTGCTGTTCATCAGCTCACGATCCGTACTTGTTTTCATATCGCTGTAGGGGGAGCAGCGCACAAGCACCAGCCAATTGGAATTTTTGTCGATGGAAAAATCCAAATAGGCTTTGCAAAAAAACAAAACGGACTCATAACCCGTGCTGCCCTTGGCCGTAGCTTCACGCAATACCCTCAAAAAATGCTCTAAAACATCAAGGCCGGCCGCTAAAAATAATTTTTCTTTGTTACCATAATGATGCGTGAGCAAGCCCAAAGCAACGCCGGCCTTTTCAGAAATTTTTTTAAACGTGGTTTCTACATAGCCATACTCGCCAAAAAGTTCTTTGGCTGCGGCAAGCAAGGCGTTTTTCTTCGATTTGTGCATGGACACTTCTTCCCGGAAAATATATATTTTTAGAGGACATAACATCGTCTTGCCCTCTCCAAAAGAAAAGCCTGTACAAAAATTCCAAACCACAAGGAGAAATACTCGCACAAAGACCCTTCTTTAATATCAATTGAAAGATAGAAATAAAAACATTATGGGAAAATGTCAATATACTTTTAATGCACACATTCACTAAACCACGTGACTCTGAATGTATTAATAGTAATTATTAGCAGCAACTATATTAGTCGAAGCTGAAAAACGCATTTTCATGCATTTTTCAGAAAGGCACGCTCACTCCAAATGCCCCTTCGGGGGCGCCGGAAGTGAATTCCGGCTCATTTTACGTGGCGCAAAATTTTCACTGTCGTTCAAATTTTGTTAGCCGTCACAGAAAAACCATGTTTTAGAACCATAAAAATGCCGGAAAAGTGCATTCCATGCCCTTGTTTTCGGCATTTTTATTTGTATACTTTAACTAAAAAAATGTTTAATTTTAGATTGTTAACATATTTTTCAGTGACGACTATATTAGTGAGAATTATTAACATATTCGGCTATTGCCTTAATTCAGTAAAATTAAAATTATGCTAATTTTCCAAGGCATTCCACCATACTTTGATTTTGCTGGCTCATTCCGATAGGGATGAGCAATGGGCGCGTTTTGGGAAAGGATGGGGGGTCTGGGGGG
>CAYJHK010000199.1:0-4166 GCA_964369515.1 uncultured Desulfovibrionaceae bacterium | reverse complement strand
ATAAGTAAGTTTATAATGCAAAAATGCATTGCTTTTTGTGGCTTGTGCGTGTATGGGAGGGCTAGAACATTTTCCCATTCACACCATAAAAATTGCAACAGTACTAATCTTTAAGCGGAGGAGCATACCTCATAAATAATTAAAATTGCATTGTTACGTTTACAATTCAAGTGGTTATAGATATTTTATTTGTCGAATATTTATGAAGATATGCTTAGCATTATAGCAATTTCAATTAGAATTGCTATGTCGACTGCAAAAGCAGGCAAGCGCCGCTGAGGCGTAAGCGCAATTTATTTGCACGGTTAACGCCCAAGTGAGGCGTGCCTTTAAGAGCTTGACATTACAAATGTCAAGCAGAAATGCTATAAGGGATGAGCATGAGCAAGATACCAAGTACATTATTACACGAAAGAGAGCAGGCTGTCCTTTTGGATTCCATCCATGACGGTATTTGGGTTATAGATTCCAAGGGGATAACCTTGCGCATCAATTCTGCCATGGAGCGTATCGCCGGCATTAAACATGAAGATGTCATCGGCAAACATGTCACGGAAGCCATGGAAAATTTTAAGTTTACGGCCTGCGTGACCCTGCGTGCATTGGAAGAAAAACGCACGGTGACCATGTTTGACGATTATGCCAACGGACGTAGATGTTTAAATACAAGTACGCCTATTTTCGATGAAGACGGTAATGTGTGGCGAGTTATTGCATCCATTCGAGATATTACGGAACTTGACAGTATGCAGTCACGGCTCAGTGAGCTTGAGCACGTTAATAAAAATTATAAAGCAAAGCTTGAATCTTTAGAAAATTACGGCATTATCGGTATCAGCGAAGCCACCATGAATTTACGTCAAAGTATGCTTAAGGCGGCAAAAAATGATGCCATTTGCATTATTCTCGGCGAAACAGGCACGGGCAAAAGCCTTACCGCCAAGCGCATCCATGAAATGAGCGCTCGCAGCAATGAACCGTTTATCGCTTTAAATTGCGGTGGCATTCCGGCGCAGCTCGTGGAATCAGAGCTCTTTGGTTATGAGCGTGGCGCATTTACCGGTGCCTTGCGTGACGGTAAAAAGGGCGTCTTTGAGTTGGCCGGTGGCGGAACGCTTTTCTTGGATGAAATTGCAGAGCTGCCCCTTTCCATGCAGGCAACGCTTTTGCATGTGCTTGACGACAGTACCTTTCGGCGTGTCGGGGGCACAAAAAATCTTAAAAATGAAGCACGCATCATTGCCGCCACCAATAAAAATCTTGAAGATATGGTGGCGCAAGGCTCTTTTAGGCAAGATCTCTTTTATCGTTTGCGTGTTTTACCCATTAAAGTTCCGTCCTTACGTCAGCATCCGGAGGACATCCCCGAACTTATCTATCATTTCTTCAGCCTTATGGAAGGCAATGAAACAAGACGTAGCTTTGCCCCAAGTGTTCTTTCCATGCTCACCGCCTATGCATGGCCGGGAAATATTCGTGAATTACGCGCGCTTGTGCAATATTTACACACCATGTGCGATGAAAATGTTATTGGCGTGAAAGATTTGCCTTCCTATTTTTTAGCTGAAGTCTCAACGCCGGAATTTTCCAATTTCAATAAGCATACAAGCCTTAAGGAAGCCGTGGAACAGTTGGAAAAAAATCTTATCCACAATGCCTTGACCGAGCTTGGCAGTACTTATAAAGCTGCAAAACGCCTGAAGGTAAGCCAATCGACCATTGTGCGAAAAGCTCAAAAATACGCCATGTCATTCAGTTCCATTACTCATGATGAATAATAAACAACAAAACGAAAATTTCACGCAATATATTGTTATGTGGCTATTGCCTTTAGTTAGTCGTCACTGAAAAACACGTTAACAATCTAAAATTAAACTTTTTTTTAGTTAAAATATACAAATAAAAATGCCGAAAACAAGGGCATGGAATGCACTTTTCCGGCATTTTTATGGTTCTAAAACATGGTTTTTCAGCTCCGACTAGTCAGTTACTTTTTATCTGGGGGGAAGGAAATAATTAATCAGTGTTTCCTTAAACAATCAAAGGTGCGATGTGCATACAGACATACATGAGCAGTTTGGATTGTTTAACTGACGCCGTGGATGGTACTTTTTCAATTACCACTGTGGAGCAGTGCGTTCAAAAAGTGCCAGATACAAGGAAGTTAAACAATCCAAGGTGCGATGTGTATACAGACATACATGAGCAGTTTGGATTGTTTAACTGACGCCGTAGATGGTACTTTTTCAACGCACTGTTATATGTAGCGAGTGGTGACTGCCAGCATTAAGCCGCCAATGCCGCATTTAACAACGGTACCAAGAAATCGTCCGACCATGGCACCAAAGGCGGCTTCTCGTGCTTCTTTCTGTGGGCGTCCCTTGGCAAGTTCCATAATTAAACAGCCAAGATAGGCACCAAGAAGTGCGCCGATTAATGCACCGATACCAAACAAGAACGGCGCAAGCAAGATGGCACCGACAATGGCTCCCACAACGCCGGCAAAAGTACCCGATGAAGACGAGCCGTATTTCTTTGCTTTCACCACTTGTAATACGAATTCAAGTATTTCACCGATGATGGCAAGCGCCAGCATGATGATAAAAAACATGCCGGTTAAGCCTGCCGTGTCGGGATAGCAATATTTCCACAGCCCCACGAGTGCGAGCAAAATCCAATTGGCCGGCAGTCCAAAGACATTGAGAAAGAGGACAAAACCAAGCAGGATGAGGAAGCAGGTAATCAGTATGGACGAAAGAGCCGCCGGGATGACCAGTTCCATTATTTTTCTCTAAGGTCTTGCACACGCACGGCTTTACCTTCGGTGGTGCTGATGCTTCCAGAAGGCACAAGCTCTACTTTTGGAGTCACGAGGATCTCATCACGCAAGCGACCGGCGATATGTTTTTGCAGCGAACGTAAAACACGCATATCTTCCACGAAACACTCTTCACGGATTTCAACCTGCACACGCATATGGTCGGCATGTCCGTCATTTTCAAGGATGATCAAATAATTTTGCCCAACTTCCCTAAAGTTCATAATGACTTGCTCGATTTGCATGGGGTAGATATTCACGCCCTTGATGATAAACATATCGTCGGCACGCCCTAAAATGCGATCAATGCGCCGATGTTCACGTCCGCAGGCGCACTTTCCGGGTATAAAGCGAGTTAAGTCACGGGTTCGATATCGCAAGATGGGCATACCTTCACGGCAAAGGCAGGTCATCACAAGCTCACCCACTTCGCCTTCAGGCACAGGCTTTCCGGTTACTTGATCCACAATCTCCGGTATATAGGCATCTTCCCATACGTGCAGACCGTTTTGATATTCACATTCAAAGGCAACACCGGGGCCATTCATTTCCGAAAGCCCATAGGAATTAAACACCTTCATATCAAACAAGTTTTCAATACGTTGGCGGTATTCTTCCGTATAGGGCTCTGCTCCGATGAGTGCGATGCGCAGGGGCAGTTCTCGTGGATCTTCACCGGCTTCTTCAAGATGACCGCCTAAAATAAGTGCGTAAGAAGGCAAGATATGTACTGCGGTGGTCTTAAAATCTTTGACAAGTTTTAATTGCCGACGTGAATTGCCGGCACCGGCCGGAATGGTAAAGCAACCAAGACGCTCGGCGCCGTAATGGATGCCAAGTCCACCGGTAAACAGACCATATCCTGACATGTTTTGAAAGACATCTTCACGCCGTATTCCCGCCATATGCATGGACCGTGCCATAAGATTTGCCCACGAGTTGAGGTCATTTTGTGTATGGCAAATGGCGACGGGCGTGCCTGTGGTTCCGCTTGAGACGTGCATACGCACGATGTCGGCATGGGGCACGCACAATAAGCCCGTGGGGTAATTGGCACGCAAATCTTCCTTGGTGGTGAATGGTATCTTTTCAATATCATTGACATTGTGTAATGAATCAGAATCTATGCCGGCCTCACGCAGGCGTTTTGCATAAAATTCACACTTCATGGCTTGATCCACCGTGGTACGCAAACGCTTGTGTTGAACATCGGCAATGCGTGCGCCCGACCATAACTCTGCTACATCAAAAATTTCCATAATACTATCCTAATTAATTTTCAAAGGAAATACCGATTAATTATTTTTCTGGGGGAAAACCTTTTGTGAACAAAAGGTTTTCCCCCAGA
>CAYJHK010000198.1:0-4169 GCA_964369515.1 uncultured Desulfovibrionaceae bacterium | reverse complement strand
GGGAAGGAAAACCCTTTTTGGCGCTAGCAAAAGGGTTTTCCTTCCCCCCACGATAAAAAGTAGCTGACTAACGGCAATAGGCACGTTTTTTTAACAAGCCTGCAAGCGTTGGCATAGCCTTGTAAAGCGTTTTTGCGTTTTATTATTCTTTACGGCCATGCTCAGAGCCTTGCTCTCGCCCACAAGCACCACCAGCTTTTTTCCTCGGGTAACACCCGTATAGACAAGATTACGCTGCAAAAGCATGTAATGCTGTGTCATAAGCGGAATGATTACGGCAGGATACTCTGAACCTTGCGACTTGTGGATGGATATGGCGTATGCAAGTACAATTTCATCTAACTCATCGAAATTATAGGTAACATTACGTTCATCAAAGCGTACGGTAAGCGTTCTTTCCTTTGCATCGAGCACAACAATGCGCCCAATATCGCCATTGTAGACATCCTTATCATAATTGTTGCGAATTTGCATAACTTTATCGCCCAGATAGAACACTTTTTCACCACGGGTTATTTTCCGTTCTTTATCGGTAATGAGCGCAGTTTGCAAGAGTAAATTCATATTTTCGGACCCCACACTGCCCTTGTGCATGGGCGTTAAGACTTGCACATCTTCAAGAGGATCAAAGCCAAAACGCCTTGGAATATTGTTTCGTACCAGCTCCATCACCATATTCGCAGCTATTTGCGGATCTGATTCGTGAATGAAATAAAAATCGCTCAGTGTATTTTTGTTCACCTCCAACGAGGGCATTTGTCCGCTATTAATAAAGTGGGCATTACGTATAATTTCACTTTCCGCAGACTGCCGAAAAATTTCCGACAATTCCGCCACAGGCAAAACCTGCGAAGCAATAATATCCTTGAGTACATTGCCCGAACCAACCGAAGGCAATTGGCACACATCGCCCACAAAAATAAGTGTGCTGCCAAGGGGCGTTGCTTTGAGCAAATGATAAAAAAGCATGGTATCCATCATGGATACTTCATCAACTATGAGCAATGAACACGCAAGGGGATTATCCTCATTACGGGCAAAACCGTCTTCGCCGGGGTTATACTCCAAAAGTCGATGTATGGTTTTGGCCTCACGATTTGTTGCTTCAGCCATGCGCTTTGCGGCTCGTCCCGTGGGTGCTGCCAGCAAAATTTTTGCATTTACCATTTGAAAAAGCTTGATGATAGCATTAATAATTGTGGTCTTCCCCGTACCCGGGCCACCGGTTAGCACCATAATTTTCGACCGGGTGGCCGTAAAAATAGCTTCTTCTTGCTCCGGTGCAAGGGTGATGGTCAAAGATTCAAGCACCTTTTGCACAAGTGCGCTTGCATCTTCAATTCGCACAGACTTGGGAGAATTCAGTATACGTTTCAAATAAAAAGAGATTTTACTTTCATAATGATGATAACGTGACAGAAAAACTCCCAGTTCGCCTTCCATTTCTTCCACAATAATACGTTCTTGCCTTTGAATGCTGACAATGGCACCTTCCACCATATCATGTGGAATTTCAAGTTCTTCGGAAGTTTTAGTCACAAGCTGCTCTTGCGGCATGTACACATGCCCATTATCACAGCATTTAGAAAGGGTATATAACAGACCTGCTTCGGCACGTAAGGGACTATCTTTGGAAAAGCCTAATTTTTGCGCAGCTTTGTCAGCAGAAACAAAACCAATGCCCCTTATGTCCATGGCCATGCGGTAGGGATTTTCTTTCACTATGGCAAGAGCCTCTGCCCCATAGTGCTTGTAAATTCTAATGGCATAATTGGCCGTAATCCCATATGGTTGCAAAAAAATCATCAACTCACGCACGCCACGATGCGCCGCCCAGCCATTGACAATATTTTCATAACTTTTTTTGCCAATACCGGAAACTTTAAGCAATTTTTGGGGGTCTTCATCTAAAATGCGAATGGTTTCTGTGCCAAAAGCATCAACAATTTTTCCGGCCATATGTGGCCCCACTCCCTTAAGCAGACCCGAAGCAAGATACAGGCGTATACCTTCAGTGGAAGCAGGAAGCACTTCCTCATAGCTTTCCATATGTAATTGTCGTCCAAAACGTGCGTTTTGAACCCATTTTCCCACAATTTTTAACTGAACTCCCACTTGTGGGTCGGAAAAATGCCCCACAGCAGTCAACATATCCTTTGTCTTTGGTATGCTAAGGCGCAGGACGGTATAACCATTTTCAGCATTGTGAAAAACTATACGATCGACTGAGGCGGTAACTTCAATGCTACCGTCGGTATTGGTAGAAGACATTTGCATATATTTAGACACCCAACGTTAAATTACTAGTATTTTGCGACATATAACCGTTTGATGATACATACTTTTACTTATCCATGCAATGAAAAAATAAAGTAAAGTCAACATAAGACAAGCAATTAAATAATCCTTTGAATTTAATGAGTTATTTAACCTTGACTTCTTTTTACGCATGTCGTATTATTACTATATTTTCAATTTTTCCACAAAAAAAAGGAACTATATATGCAAGATTCCAATTCAAAAAACTCCGACCGCTCAAATACTGCGGTCATGCTAGCCAACAGAAAAAAAATGCGTAATCGGCCAATTGCGGTACATAAAAACGATGTCCCCCGTGTATCGCAGGTCATAAATACGGTAAGCTCCGCCTTATCCACTGTCTCCGTGGAAAATTCTGGATCTTGGATAAGTAAGGCTTTCTCCATTGCAAAAAACCTTGCTTTGCGTATTGTTGTCCATTTTTTTGCCTTTATGTGCGCTGCTTTCACCATAGACATAACCCCTGACGATCCCGGGCGGTACGTTGCGCCTTTATTTGCCGTATATTTTGGAATTATTTGCCTTGTTCCCCGTGGCATGAGCACCAAGGCGCAATGGATTGTACCGGTGGTTGGGGGCGTAGCGCAAACATTCATTGCACTTGCGCTGAAATTTCCCATGCCCGAAGCCTTACTCTGGGGCGGCGTTCAAACCTTTGTGCAGCGCATGATTGTAAAGCGTTTGGACATGGGCACGGAATGGATTGTCGCACTCTGCCTTACCCCTCTCATTTTTATTTACAGCACAAAATTATTTAGCAGCTTTATTTTGTGCGCCTCCTTTATTGCCATTGCCGGCTTCTTAGGCGGTTTTGGCTTTTTACGTGCACATCTTGAAGCGAGAAAGGTTGCAATGGAAGCGAGAAAAGCTGAACAAGAAAAGAACGCCGCCGTACAAAGATTGCAACAAGAAAAAACCGGCGACCCTTACTACATACATCTGGAATCCATAGCCGATTTGCGCTCAAAGCTTCTGCTTTTACCACAAGAAATGCAAGCAGTCGTGATTGAGCTTACAAAATATGCCGAAGCCATCATTGTCTGTATGCGTCAAGACAAAAGAGATCAGGAACCGGGTGAGAAATTTTTAAAACGCTATTTGCCGGCAACCCATTCAGTCTTAGAAAATTATTACAAACTTTCCGGCGCTTCCGTGGGTAACGATGCATCTGCTCAAAATATCCAAAAAGCCTTAAAGGAAAGCGAAGAAGTGTTGAAAAGATTGGAAGACGCTTTTAAACAAGAACACAGCATCTTATTGCGCAATGATGTGGACGATTTTTCCGCTGATTTGAGAGTACTAGATACGCTCCTAAAAATGGATGGACGTTAACAGTGCGTTGAAAAAGGGGCTGCTGCTGCGTCAGGCTCGTTTTTTGCTCCGGTCATGTATGTTTTCCGGATACACTCCCTTCGCAAAAAACTTCGCCTTCCTTGCATCTGCCCCTTTTTGAACGCACTGCTTCACGGTGGTGGTTGAAAAAGGGCAAACTACTGCGTCAAAATTTCAAACGCAAACCGCTTATGTATGTTTGTATACACGGCGCGCCTTGCGTTTGAATTTTTCCTTGTATTTTAACCTTTTTGAACGCACTGGTTCATGATGATAGTTGAAAAAGGGCAAACTACTGCGTCAAAATTTCAAACGCAAACCGCTTATGTATGTTTATATACACGTCGCGCCTTGCGTTTGAATTTTTCCTTGTATTTTACCCTTTTTGAACGCACCGTGCATTCAACTTGAATGTAAGCACTGAATTAAACTGTAATCAAGGAAACGCTGATTAAATACAGCCTTATACATGCAAATCTATTGAATTGGCGTTGAAACATGAATTTTTATCCTAATCT
>CAYJHK010000197.1:0-4212 GCA_964369515.1 uncultured Desulfovibrionaceae bacterium | reverse complement strand
AGCGGAACTTTTTGGCGCTAGCAAAAGTTCCCCCCACAAAAAATATCGCAAATTACAATGGCGTGGGTAAGATGCAAGGAAGGCGAAGTTTTTTGCGAAGGGAGTGTATCCAAAAAAACATACTCGACCGTAGCAAAAAACGAGCCTGACGCAGCAGATCGCCCATTTTCAGCGAATTTTTTTGGCGTAGCGTTCTGCTTCGCTATAAATACACCCACAATACGGCTGGCGATAAAGTTGAAACTCCTTAGCCAAGTCCACGCCCTTTTGCCAATCATCACGGAAATCTGCATAATAAAAACGTACATTATACCTTTGCGCCGCCGCTTCGGCACACTCTGTAATGAGGGCATGATTTTGATAGCGTGAATACAGTAATGATGTGGAAAATGCGCTGAAGGGTTCAGCACTCTTGCTCTGCTTCAATTGATTTTCAATATCGTTATCATATTCAGTCTGCGATTGCTGTAACATTTGCGCACAAATATCAAAACGTGTGGCGTAGCAATACTCACAGCGGGCAGGCGCGCCATCTTTTTTCCCGGCAACGTCGGCCAGCCACTTCTGTATATTCCATGTATCATTTCGTTGTATTACGTCAAAATCCAATATTTGCGCACAGTGCATAAGAGCGTCTCGGCGGCGTAAATACTCGCTCAGTGGATGAATATTGGGATTGGCAAACAGTGCCGTCACCCTATGCCCTTGCTCTCGCAAACGCATAATGGGCACAATGGCGCAAGGCCCACAACAGACATGGAGTAAAATGTGCTCGTTCATACATTCCCTTAAAATGTTGTTAAATGTCAGAGGGTGGATGTTCTACCGATTTCAGCTTGCAGTCAACTTTTTTATAAGAAAATCAAAAAATAAGCTGTAGTGAACATGAATTGAAAAAGTGCGTATATTCGTACTTGACCTTTCAACTTACTTCTGCATATACTCCGCCCATATTTTATTAACTCTCACAAGTAGGTTTTTTATGCGTAAAGCGACCATTAATGTAACAAAAGAAGGTTTTCCAAGCATATTTCTCTGTGCTTTTTCATCTTTAATTTTTGCCCTTGTTCCGTGTTGGCCCATGTCGGTGATTTTTTTACTGCTTACGTGGTTTTCCTTTCACTTTTTCCGTGACCCCGAGCGAGTCGTACCCACAGAAGAACATACGGCAGTCAGTCCTGCTGACGGAAAAGTCATTCGTGTTCTCACACAAAAAGACCCCATTAGCGGAGAAGAGCGTACCTGTATTTGCATTTTCATGAATGTATTTAGTGTACACGTCAATCGTGCTCCCGTGCAAAGCACCGTGGAGAAAATCCAATATCATGCCGGTAAGTACTTCAACGCCGCTTGGGATAAAGCCGCACACGAAAACGAGCGTTGCGCCTACAGTTTGAAAGATGCTGACGGCAGCACATGGACAATGGTGCAAATTGCCGGACTTATTGCCAGACGCATTGTGTGCCGTGTGGATGAAGGGGACAATTTGAACAAGGGAGAACGCTTTGGAATGATTAAATTTGGCTCCCGTGTGGATCTATATATTCCAGATGGTTATACAGCCAGTGTGAGCGTTGGAGAAAAAGTATATGCCGGACAAAGCATTGTGGCCGGTAAAAAACAATAGAGTATCTACATATGGAAAACAAAACTCATCGCCGCAAAAGCGTATATTTATTACCAAACAGCATAACGAGCTTGAGCTTGCTTTCAGGCTTTATGGCCATTATTTGGGCATCGGCCGGGCGTTTTGAGACGGCGGCTCTTGCCATTATTTTTTCCGCTCTCATGGACGGACTTGACGGAAAAGTGGCTCGTTTGACCAATACAGCCAGTGAATTTGGCATTCAATACGATTCTTTAGCCGACCTTGTGGCCTTTGGGGTTGCGCCGTCACTGCTTATGTGGCATTGGCAGTTACACAGCTATGAACGCATAGGCATCGCCATTTGCTTTATCTTCACAGCCTGCACCGCTTTGCGTCTGGCACGCTTTAATGTCTCAACTGCGGTTACCAATAAGAAATTTTTCATCGGCTTACCGTCACCGGCGGCAGGTTGCTCGGCTATCTCCTTGGTATTCTTTGCACAATTTATCCCCAGCGGACTTTCGGGCATCATTGCTCCCCTTACGCTGGTATTTACGCTCATACTCGGTATCTTGATGGTAAGTAGGGTGCGCTATTATTCTTTTAAAGAATATGCATTCTTACGTGCTCACCCCTTCAGCTCATTGGTGACGACCATTTTGCTCATCGCACTGCTTGCTTCTCAACCAAAGCTGCTTGGCTTTGTGGTGGTACTTGTCTACATCTCCACCGGTATTTTTTATACATTTGTCATACTTCCCCGCCGTAATCGTGACTCGCAACGGGGTCAGCCGCTACAGGAAAATAAATAACCTCAATTCTTTAGGGTATAAACTTCAATCACATCTTCTACGCTTGAGCGGCAAAACAACGAAACTTGCTTGTTTTGCCTGCTTTGCGTACTGAAAACAAATAAAATGGACATAGAAAACAAATGAATAACAGAATTTACTTTTTTGACACGACCTTACGAGACGGTGAGCAGTCCCCGGGCGCCACCATGAATTTGGCGGAGAAATTGCGCCTTGCCCGTCAGCTTGAAATTGTGGGCGTGGATATTATGGAAGCCGGTTTTCCCGCCGCAAGTCAAGGCGACTTTGAGGCCGTGCAGGCCATTGCACAGCAGACACGCAATGTGCAAGTTGCCGGTTTGTGCCGTGCTCTGCCAAATGATATTGACCGTTGCTGGGAAGCCATAAAACACGCCGAAGCCCCACGTATCCACACCTTCCTTTCCACTTCTGATTTGCACATGAAGCATAAATTGCGCAAAAGCCCCGAAGATGTTTTGCTTATGTCGGTGGAGGGTGTTAAACGTGCCGCAAGCTATACTTCCAATGTGGAATTTTCTTGCGAAGATGCCTCCCGTTCCGACAAAGATTTTCTGTGCCGTGTTACGGAAGCTGTCATTAAGGCCGGCGCTCGTATTATCAACTTACCGGATACGGTGGGTTATGCCATGCCGGAAGAATATGCCGACCTCGTCCGCTATGTCATTGAAAACACTCCCAATAGCGACAAGGCCATCTTCAGCGTCCATGCCCACAATGACCTTGGCGTGGCTGTTGCCAGCACCCTTGCAGCCTTGCGTGCCGGAGCTCGCCAAGTTGAAGTGACCCTTGGCGGTATCGGTGAGCGTGCAGGCAATGCTTCCCTTGAGGAAGTGGCAATGGCTTTGCGTGTACGTAAGGATTATTATAATTTTGAAAGCAATATTGTTACCGAACAGCTCTATCCGGCTTGTCGCTTGCTTTCCATGACCATTGGCGTGCCCATTCCGCCCAATAAAGCCATTATCGGCGGCAATGCCTTTGCCCATGAGTCCGGAATTCACCAAGATGGTATGCTGAAAAACCGTGAAACCTATGAAATCATGACACCGGGATCGGTGGGACGCACCACGTCCGACCTTGTGCTTGGGAAACATTCCGGACGCAATGCTGTTGCTTCCAAGCTTGAAAGCCTTGGCTATTCTCTCAATGAAGAGCAAATAAATCTAATATTTACTGCCGTAAAAAATCTTGCGGACATGAAGAAAACCGTACACGATGAAGACATCGTCGCCTTGGTTTTGGAAGAAATTTACCGAATCCCCGATCGTTATCGCTTGATAAATGCAAGCATTAGTTCATCTTCCACCCAAGATATTCCACCAACGGCTGCCGTTGTCATGGAAGTTGACGGCGAAGAAAGACGTGGCGCAGGCTTTGGCGTTGGCCCTGTGGATGCATTGCTGAACACCATAAGTTCCATTGTGAATAAGAAACCGGAATTACAGCAATATGTAGTGAACGCCATCACCGGCGGTACCGACGCACAAGGTGAAGTTACCGTGCGTGTTTGCGATAAGAGTACCAACTTCTGCGCTGTGGGACGAGGTGCGCATCCAGATATTACCGTGGCATCGGCCAGAGCATATGTGAACGCTTTGAACCGTTTGGCGAAAAAAGAACGGGAATGCGATTAAAATTTTTAGGGGAAACGCTGATTAAATAACGTTTCATACACACAAATCTATTAAATTGGCGTTAGAACATAAACTTTTATCTTAATCTTTTAAGAAGTGCAGTCTGTAGTTCACTAAAAACTACAATAATAAAAGCGTTTTGAGGGGATGGGGGGAG
>CAYJHK010000196.1:0-4241 GCA_964369515.1 uncultured Desulfovibrionaceae bacterium | reverse complement strand
TTTTCCAAAAAGGTCCCTCCCCCAAGAAAATTTTTACAAAATTAGAATCACGTGAGGTGCAGAATGTACCTTGTCCATAATTGTTGTTGACAAAAATATACAAGGTAATCTAGATAATTCTTGGGTGGGAGGTTGCAAAACTTCCCACCACATCCCAATAAATCGAAAGTGACATCATTTTGGTGTTTTGCGGGAAAAAATAAGCTCGGTGTTTATTGTATGTAATAAACATTTTCTGAGCTTATATTTATATGCGCTCTAAAAAGAGCCTTTGAAATAGTACTGTTTAGGAGAAAGTAATGAAAATTTATGTATGCGTAAAGCATGTACCGGATTCCGGTGCACTTATTGAGCTTTCCGGTGATACATCCATCGTGGAAGCAAATGTCAAGTATATTCCCAGCCCCTTTGATGAATATGGCGTGGAAGAAGCTTTGACCCTCAAGGGCGACGGCGAAGTTGTTATTGTATGCGCTGGCAATGCCGGTGCTGTATCTTCCATTCGTGCCGCTCTCGCCATGGGTGCTGACCGTGCCATCCACATTGTGACCGAAGGTACCTTCACCAATACGGCACAAGTGGCAGCAGCCATTGCCAAGGCCATTCAAGATGACGGTAAGGCCGATCTTATCTTCACCGGCAAGCAAAGCATTGACAGTGAAGGTGCACAATTCCCCTACCATTTGGCAAAAGCCCTTGGTGTTTCAGTGATTAACGATGTGAGCGGCCTTGAAGTGCAAGCCGACAGCGTCATTGCCGTGCGTGAAATCGGCGGCGGCGTGCGTCAACGCATCAGCGCACCCAAACCCTGCGTACTTGGCGCAACTCGTGGTTTGAATGAGCCTCGCTATGCCAAATTACCCGACATCATGAAGGCCAAGAAAAAGCCTGTGCAAGAAATCGCCATCGCTTCCCTTGGCGTGGAAGCACCTGCCATGGCCGGCTTACAAAAAATGGAATTATTGCCCGAACGCTCCAGCGCCACACTCTTTGATGGTGATATAGAAGCACAAGTGCAAGAATTGGTTCGTGTATTGCGTGAAGAAGAAAGGGTACTATAGGGAGATGACCATGAGTAAATATGCAGTTATTCTTGAAACCGACGCCAATGGTGTGAAAGAGTCGGTCTTTGCGGCCATCACCCTTGCTGCTCGTGCAGGCGATGTGCTTGCTTTAACCACAGCCCCTGCCGACAGCGTCAGTGAAGCTTGCGCTCGTTACGGTGTTGCAAAAATCATCACCATCAGCGGCGCCGAAGATTTAAGCGCAAGACCTGACTTGCGTGCCGAAGCCTTTGCCGCTTGTGTTAAAGCTGAAGGTATTACCGATGTTATCGGTATGCATACCGTGGAAGGCAAAGACCTTTTGGCACGTATGGCTGTGAGCCTTGGTGCGTGTTTTGTGGGCGATTGCCTTGATATCGATCTTGGTCAGCGTCAAGTAAAGAAAAGCTATTTTGCAGGTAAGGTGCTTTCCTCATTGGCATTGAGCGGCGACATCGCCCTATATGGCTTGCGCCCCAATGCTGTTGCAGCCGAAGAAAAAGCCTCTTCGCCAAGCAGCGACGCCTTTACTGCTCCTGCTGCCGATGTTGCCGGTGCCGTGACTGTGCTTGAAACCCTTGGTGACGGCGGCGGTTCCACCGACCTTGCCGAAGCCTCCGTGGTTGTTTCCGGCGGTCGTGCCATGGGCGATGCGAAAAACTTCAAGATTTTGGAAGAATTAGCCGATAAACTAGGCGCAGCCGTGGGCGCATCCCGTGCGGCTGTGGACGCAGGTTACGCTTCGCATACCATGCAAGTTGGACAAACGGGAAAAACCGTCAGCCCCAACCTCTATTTTGCGTGCGGTATCTCCGGTGCCGTTCAACATTATGCCGGTATCAAAACCGCCAAGGTTATTGTGGCCATTAATAATGATAAGGATGCCCCCATCTTATCAAAATGCAACTACGGCATTGTGGGCGACTTATTTGAAGTTATTCCTGTGCTTACCAAGGCGCTTGGATAATATACATTTATTTCAGGGATATCCCCATGGGGTATCCCTAAAATATATATGATATTGTGAAATAAAAAACAGAATACTGCCCTTTTGTATAACTCACGGGCAATATTCATTTACTCTTGATATTCTAGGTTTTTGGGAGATTTGGCATGGATATTTACATAATTTTAAAACAAATTGTAATGTTTGTCCTACTTGTGGGGGCATTCGGCTATTTTATTAAGAAAATACAAAGGCTTATTGCAATTATGCGTGGGGTGAAAGGGTCCATTCCCGTGCCAACACCAGACCTTTGTTGTTGCACCAAGGAAAAGAAAAGCTGTAAAGAGCGCGTTGGCGCCTTTTTCACCGACGTACTTTTACAAGCTAACGTGCGCCGTAAACCCGGCATTGGTTTAGCGCATACCGCCATATTTTTTGGATTTTTGTGTATTCAACTCCATTCGTTGGAGCTCATGCTTCGAGGCGTTTTCCCCTCGTTTTCCTTACATCATTTCTTCCCCACCGTCTACGGTATGTACATGAGCTTTGGGGATATCATGGCCACAGTGTGTTTGGCAGGCTTTGTCTATGCCCTCTACCGTCGCCTTGTCATTCGCCCGCCCTATCTGCCGCTGAGCAATGACGCATATTATATTATTCTTTTTACCACCTTAATTGTTATCACCTACTTATTGCTCAATGCTCTTGGTATGGTTTCAAGCTATGCAGCCAACGGAGAACTCTTCACCTCCATGCCTGTGGCCGGCTTGCTCGTACATATGTTTGCCCTCAAAACTCTGACCCCCGGCGTACAAACCTTCCTCTTCGAAATTCTCTATTGGGTACATATTTTAACCATTTTGGGCTTCTTGGTCTATATTCCAAGCTCTAAGCACCTCCACCTCTTGGCTTCCATTCCAAACGTGGTACTCAAGCCAAAACAAGTGGAAAAATCCATCGCCAAAACCGACGTGGAAAACGAAAATGCCGAAACGTTTGGGCTTGGCTTTATCAATGAAATCACTTGGAAACAAGTGCTCGACCTCTACTCCTGTACCGAATGCGGTCGCTGTCACGAGCAATGTCCCGCCGTACAGTCAGGAAAAAAACTCTCCCCACGTGATCTCATCCACGATTTAAAGACCGAACTGTTCGAACAAGCCGACGGTATCTTGCGCCTCAAAGAAGAATTTCCGCAAATTCTGCGTGAAAAAGGACATATTCTCTCAGAAGTTATCTGGGACTGTACGTCTTGCCGTGCTTGCGAAGAAGCCTGTCCTGTAAGCATACAACACCTTGATTTCATGTTTGAATTAAGGAAGCATCAAGTGCTCATGGAAGCCGTCTTCCCACCGGAACTTGCCGATACATTCACCGGACTTGAAAATCAATCCAATCCTTGGGGATTTGCATCGCAAACCCGTGGAGACTGGGCGAAAGATTTAAATATCCCACATATTTCCGAATGTCCCGACGCAGAAGTTGTCTACTTTGCCGGTTCCGCCCTAAGCCTTGAAGATCGTGGTAAAAAAATCTCGCAAGCACTCATGCGTGTACTTAAAAAAGCCGGCGTGAAAGTCGCCATCCTCGGTGCCGACGAACAAGACTCCGGTGACGATGCCCGACGTTGCGGCAATGAATACCTTGCACAAATGATTATGCAAGCCAATGTGGAAATGCTCAACGAGTATAAGGTGAAAAAAATTCTCACCGCCTGTCCGCATACTTACAACATCATTAAGAATGAGTATCCGGCTTTTGGCGGAAATTTCGAAGTATTCCATCACACGGAATATCTGAACAAGCTCCTACGCTACGGTTACATTAAGCTTGCAGAAAATAATAATGCGCCCGTTACCTACTCATACCATGACTCCTGCTATCTTGGACGCTGGAATAACATCTTCGACGCCCCCCGTGGTATCTTTGAAAAAATCCCCGGCGCAAGCTTGGTGGAAATGAAAGCGCACCATGAGAAAAATCTCTGTTGCGGCGGCGGCGGCGGACGTATGTTCATGGAAGAAATGGACGGCGAACGCATTAACGTCATGCGTGCCAAACAAGCAACCGCAACCGGCGCAGATGTCGTTGCCGTTGCCTGCCCCTACTGCCTCACCATGTTCGTCGACGGACTTAAGGAACTCGATACATCGGCAAAGGCCATGGACGTTGCAGAAATTATTGATGAGCTTATGACTAAATAGTTTTATTTAATTTTCTTTCTTTCTTGGGGGAGGGACCTTTTTGGAAAA
>CAYJHK010000195.1:0-4242 GCA_964369515.1 uncultured Desulfovibrionaceae bacterium | reverse complement strand
GGGTTTTCCTTCCCCCCAGATAAAAAGTAGCTGACTAAAGGCAATAGCCACATTTTATTATCTTAAGATTTAAAATATGGGAAAAATATGAAGAAAAACTCTCGAAGTTTTGCACAACAAACCTGTGTAAAATCCATTGGTAAGGCCATGCAGCAGGCGCAGATGCTTGTGCCCAAGGCACGAATTGGTGTTGCTGTGTCCGGCGGAGTGGATTCATTTGTGTTACTCAAGTGCTTACATATTCGACAAGCAATTGTGCCTTTTCCTTTTGAAATTATGGCCTTGCATGTCAATCCCGGTTTTGATGCCACAAGTCATGCTGCGCTTGTGCCTTGGCTTGCGCAACATGGTATTGCGGCGCATATTGACGTGACCGATCATGGTCCCCACGCTCATTCTGATGAAAATAGGCGTAATTCGGCGTGTTTTCGTTGTGCATGGCTACGTCGTAAGCGGCTTTTTGAGCTGTGCGATCAATATTCGCTTACGCACTTGGCCTTTGGGCATACGGCTGATGACCTTGTGCACACTTTTTTTATGAATTTATGTCAAAATGGTAGGGTTGACGGCATGAGTATGCAGGAAGAGTTTTTTGGCGGAAAACTGCATGTCATCCGTCCCATGCTACTACTCGAAAAAAAACATGTGAAACGAGCCGCACGCCAGTGGGAGCTGCCCATCTGGAATAATCCTTGCCCTTCAGCCGGCAATACAAAGCGAGCGGAAATGGAAGCGCATGTCAAAACACTTTGCACTGTATATAAGGATGCGGAACGTTGTATGTACAATGCGCTTACACGTTGGCAGTTGGAAAAACATCGTTCACAGTTGTAGCCACATTGGAAAAACTTCCTCCGAGAAAAATTCTTATGGCCTAATAACTTTATGTGCCAGTTGCAGGCTGGTGACAATATCCAGCATATTGGAAGTGTCGCCGACGGATTTTTTTTCCAGTAGTTTATAGTGACTAAGGCATGTGCCGCATACAAGCACGTCTACGCCGTTATTTTCCAAAGTTTGAAGGTGGTGAAGGCTGCTTGATCCTTCTGTGGCGAGTTTGACGCCGCCATTGAGCAGGACAATGCGCCACAGTTCGTTTCCAAATTCAGGCAAAGTGCTCAAAAATGTCCCCATAAGTTTTTCGCCAAGTTCATCGTCGCCAAGTCCCATATATTCGGTAGTGATGAAGACGAGGATTTTCTCTTCGGTTTCGGGTAGGGGGGGCTGAACTTCACTTGCAACAGCTGTATTATCAGAGGAATTTTTGTGGGCGGTGAGGATGAAATCAACGCCTTGCGCTTGGGAGTTCACTGCATAGCCTTGCTGGTTGAGATATCGGGTAATATTTTCCACCGCCGGTTCATTATCCACTTGAATTTTCAAAGCTGCTATAGAATTTTCTTGGGAATTTTCCTGTAAAAATTTACGCATTTGGACGACGGGTTGCGGACAGGGTAGGGTACGAAAATCAAGTGTGTGCATAGTGTTACCTCATATTTTCAAGACGGCCCATGTGGGGAGATTTTGCCAAGCAATAAGCAGTTCTTTGTCTTTTTCTAAGCTATTTGGTGAAACGGAGTCTAGAAGAGCTTTGAAGGCCGGCGAATGATTCATGTGTATTCTATGGCAAAGTTCATGTAAAATAACATGTTCCAAGAGTGTTGTCGATAGCAGTAGCAGGCGGCAGTTGAGCGAAATATTACCGCCGGCGGTGCAACTGCCCCAGCGTCCTCGCTGTGCTTTTACGGTTATTTTGCCAACGCTTACGTTCATGCTTTGCGCAAGCTCACGGGTTTTTCTTATGAGCAGCGGTTTTGCTCTATGTATAAGCCATTTTTGTAAGAGTAGGGAGCAGGTATGTACTTCGCTTTTTTTGGCAAAAATCCCCACTTCGCCCATGGCGTATTTTTGGCTTGAGTTTTCTGACGGTGTAGCCATTTGCAATTCTCTAAGCTGCACATATTCGCCGATTTTTTTATGTATACTTACGGTCCAGCGTTCGTTAAGTGCCGGAAAATCAATGGATTTCGGTAGGGTTTCTGTGTCTAGTGTGAAGGTATATTCTTTCCAGAGCTCTTTGGCTTTTGTTTTTTGCGCAGCGGAGGAGAGCAAATTGTCAAGATTTTTTTGCAACCAAGGGAGCATGGATTGTAAAAATTCTTCACGTTGCGCTTGAGAAAATGTTTGTTTTTGCGGTAGGATAAGCTCCACATGCCCTTGCGGATTGATGCTCAATTTCACATTGCGAACACGCTGTGAAAGACGAGTTTTACAAGGCCAAACAAGGTCATCCCTAAGCTTTGCGCTCAATATATCAGGAAGATATTGCGACATGTTACAATTCTATTTGAGCACAAGACTTGCACGAAACGTTTTAAGATCTTCAATGGCATATTCATGACATAAGGTTTCCAGCTTATCCACAAGTTCGAAGGAAAAATCCGGACGCATGAAATTTGCGGTGCCGATTTGTACGGCATGAGCACCCACAAGCAAAAACTCCAGCACATCGAGGGCTGAGCTGATGCCGCCAAGGCCAATGACAGGAATTTTTACACTTTGCGCCACTTGCCACACACAACGCAAGGCCACGGGCTTGATGGCAGGTCCGGATAATCCACCGATTACATTGGATAAGAGCGGTTTACGGGTTCGAACATCCACCGCCATGGCCGACAGGGTATTGATACAGGAAATCATATCGGCACCGGCTGCTTCAACAGCTCTTGCTATGTGTGCTATATCTGTCACATTGGGAGAAAGTTTAATAATTATAGGCGTACTGCGTGCCGCTTTACGCACGGCTTCGGTGAGTTTGGCTGCCATTTTCGCATCTTGACCGAATAAAATACCGCCTTCGTGTACATTTGGGCAAGAAATATTAACTTCAAGAGCGCCAATGCCTTCTTCGGCAGATAAAATATCCGCAAGTTCGGCGAATTCTTCGGCGCTTGAGGCGTAAATATTGGCAATGATAGGTGTTTTCTTCCATGGTAATTTGGGCAATTTATCCTTAAGGAAGGCTTCCACTCCATCATTTTGCAGGCCGACGGCATTGAGCATACCGGCTGCTGTTTCGGTTATGCGTGGCATGGCATTACCGGCTCGCGGCTTTAAGGAAAGACCTTTTACCACGATGGCGCCAAGTTTTTCCAAATTGCCGTAATGCGCAAATTCCAGCCCATAGCCAAAAGTACCCGAAGCCGGAATTATGGGATTTTTCAAGGTGAGCGGGTATTTGCCGTCAAGAGTAACTGAAAGATCTAACATCTAATATCCCCGGGGCTAAAGGGTGATGTGCTCGGCCCAGAAAATGGGTCCGTGCGTACAGGTTTGCACCGGCCAATTTTTTTTGTCGGCTACCGGCCATGCTTCAGTGGTTTTGGCTACACAGCCAAGACAAGCACCAACACCGCAAGCCATGCGATTTTCCAAGGAAAGTTGGGTACGTACCTTTAACTCCAGCGCAAATTCTTGTACTGTTTTCAAAAAAGCCTCCGGCCCGCAAGCCAGTACCAACCCCTCTTGTTCGGCGATGTCACGCATCCCTTCCTTTATGGTGTAGATAAAGTTGCTAAGGTCGCCCGGAATGGTTTCTTGAAGAGTGTCAACGGTTATACGCTCATTCAAACTATCCAAGGGATAACAACGCAGCGATGCTCTATGCCCAAAAATCATGTTCAAATTCCATGGTTTAGGGTGCTCATGTACATATCCCACAAAGGGTACAATGCCCATACCGCCGGCCAATAAGAGCGTTGGGGTCTTTGGTTCAAGGGCAAAGAAATTGCCAAGCGGCCCCCAAACCTGCACGTCATCACCGCTTTTCAGCTGTGCAATGCGTGCCGTTCCCTTTCCCAGTACCTGAAAAAAGCAAATGAGATGTTGGGAGGTTACATGACAAATACCCAGCGGTCTTCCCCATGGCATTTCTAAACCAAATGAATGGGGGCGTACCATAACAAACTGACCGGGATGCCACTTTTCCCACTGCGGTCTTTCAAGACGTAAGGCAAAAAATTGTTTCTTGTCGGTGGCTTCTGTACCAAAGGGTACAAGGTCGAGCACTTTAAGTGATACTGATTGAGCTTGGCGCATATTTGCTCCTTCACTGTGATATGCGTGCATAATAAGGAGAAGCAGGGCATGGGTCAAGTACTACATAAGCTTATTTGTAAAATTTTCGGGGCATTCTAATTTGCGATATTTTTTGTGGGGGGAACTTTTGCTTGCGCCAAAAAG
>CAYJHK010000194.1:0-4250 GCA_964369515.1 uncultured Desulfovibrionaceae bacterium | reverse complement strand
TAATTTTATTATGGTGCCGAGAGGGAGATTTGAACTCCCATGCCCAATTGGGCACTAGATTCTGAGTCTAGCGTGTCTACCAATTCCACCATCACGGCACGGCTTTTCTTTTATGCCAAGAGTTTTGTTTTGGCAAGTGTTAATTTGTTCAACGTAAAAAAATGTTACGCTTGTTCATTCTTATAACCCGCTTACTTAAAATATCGTATCGTTATTGCTCAATTTATTTTCTCCCGACACAAAAATATGCAAAGCCAAGTTCTGCTAGGCTTGCGGGATTATAAAGATTTCGCCCGTCAAAGATTATGGGAGCGTGTAACAGTTTTTTAATACGCTCATAGTCGGGGTTACGAAATTGGTTCCATTCGGTAACCACAAGCAATGCGGCTGCATCCTGGCAGACGTCATATTGATTGTCCACAACTTCCACAAGTTTATTATCTTTAAGGATTTGCGTAGCATTTGCGCCGGCTATGGGATCAAAAGCGCGAATACGCATTCCCTTGTCCGTAAGTTCTTTAATGATGGTGAGGGATGCTGCATCACGCATATCATCGGTGTTAGCTTTGAAGGCAAGCCCCCAAAGTGCAAGGGTTTTTCCTTTAACACCGCCTTGTGGTTCAAAATATTCAATAATGCGCACGGCCATGCTTTTCTTTTGGCGAGCGTTGACATTTTCCACTGCATTAAGAAGTTCGGGTACCACATTTGCGGTGTTTGCGGTGTGGATAAGTGCCTTTACATCCTTAGGAAAGCATGAACCGCCGTAGCCAACCCCGGGATAAATGAATTGATAGCCGATACGAGAGTCTGAACCGATACCGGTACGCACATCTCGTACATCCGCACCGACTTTTTCGCATATGGTGGCAATTTCATTAATAAAAGAAATTTTTGTAGCCAACATACAATTGGCGGCGTATTTGGTCATTTCTGCGCTACGCACACTCATGACGATGATTTTATCACGATTTCTGGCAAAGGGCGCATACAATTCACGCATGACGGCAGCAGCTTTTTCGCTGGAAGTTCCGATAACTACTCGATCCGGCTTCATAAAATCAATGATAGCATCGCCTTCTTTTAAAAATTCAGGATTTGAGACTACCTCAAAATCTATGCTGGTTTGACGCAGGACGAGGGATTGTTCGATGAGCGCACGCACCCTATCGGCAGTACCCACGGGTACTGTGGATTTATCGACAACGATAATGTCCTTGGTCATAAAGCGTCCGATATCGCTGGCTACTTTTTCCACATAGCTCAAATCGCACGAACCGTCGTCGCTTGAAGGGGTTCCAACGCAAATAAAGGCAAGGTGTGCATCTTGTAGAGCATCTTCCAGTGAAGTGGTGAAGGTGAGGCGGCCGTCGGCATGACTGCGCTTGACCATATCTTCAAGTCCGGGTTCAAAAATATGCACGCTGCCTGCGTTTAAGCTTTCAACTACTTTAGGGTTAACGTCAACGCAAGTGACAATATTTCCCATTTCGGCAAAACAGGCGGCAGAGACAAGCCCCACATAACCTGTGCCTACAATACAAAGTTTCATAGTACCATCCGTAAAATTCGTTTTCTGCCGAGACTCTTTGTGCACATAATGTTTGTGCACATACTGCCGGCGTAACCAACGGGCTTGGTCAACGGCAAAACGCTTGTTTATTTTAAAAAAATAGTTTACAAAGTCATACACAGAGTGAATAAAGCCTACACATAATTTTTTGATCTGGCAAGAGCTTAGACTTAGCAGGTGAAACTTACGTTCATCTCATTGATTTATCAAGAATAAATCACAAGACTTATTGTGTGCTCTGTATAAAATCTAGTCATGTCAATATTTTGCACGCACGGAATATGGCAAAGGCGGCAGCTGTATTGGAGAGTAAAAGTTTTTATGCTTTAAGTTGTTGAATGATGAGGAGAATTTATGCGAGATATCATTGATTGCTTTGCGCTGCCCACCGCAGAGGAAATGCGCCACTTGGATAAAAAAGCCATAGCCCTCGGCATTCCCGAAAATGTGCTTATGGAAAATGCCGCCCGTGAAGCTTTTACTGTGTTGCAAGAAATGCAATTTCCTTTAAAAAACAAATATATTTTGCTATTTATGGGGAGCGGAAATAATGGTGGAGATGCGGCGGCCTTAGCCCGTCACGTCCTTGATGCTTATGCCCACCCCTTGGTGTTGCACACAAAACCTTTGAATAAATATAAAGGTGCGGCGGGGCAACATATGCGTATTGCCAAAGCATGTGGAGTAAAATTTGTGTATGTGGGCAAGGGGAAATGGCAAAAAAATATCCCTCATGAGTGGAGAAAACCACATATTATTGTTGATGGTCTTTTGGGGACAGGTTTTAGCGGTGAATTGAACAAGCAATTTGCGAACTTTATTGAATATATTAATGAACAGCAGGAAAATAGTTTTATTTTTTCTCTTGACATTCCAAGCGGTTGTCATGCTGTTAGTGGAAAGCCCATGCCCATAGCCGTGAAAGCCCACGCAACGGTTTGCTTTGCTGCTGCAAAACCGGGGTTGGTATTGCCAGAGAATAAGGGCTTTGTCGGCAAGCTCTTTGTGCGCCAAATAGGTTTACCACGTTGTGTGCTGGAGCAAAATCCTCCTTCATATGGAATGCTTAAAGGCCATTTTTTTGCTGAGTTTTTACAGGATATTCCTGCAAACAGTCATAAAAATTCCTTTGGTCATGCCCTTATACTTGGTGGTTCGCAAGGGCTTACAGGGGCTGCGCATTTAGCGGCAAGAGCCGCCTTGCGTTCCGGTGCGGGTTTGGTAAGTGTGGCCGCACCTCAAGGTCTTTGTGCTGAAATCAAAGGCCAAAATCCTGATATGATGACAATTCTTCTTGGGGATGGTTATGCATGGCCAAGCACAATACCGCAAAATCTCTATGACAAGCTTGAGCAAGCACACGCTCTTGCCCTTGGCCCCGGCATGGGAACCGATGATAAAGCACTGACTTTTTTACATACGCTTTTAAGTCTTCCGGAGCGACCACGTACTGTGCTTGATGCCGATGCTTTAACGTTATTGGCAGCTAATCAAGATCTTTTAGCCTTACTTCGTGAAGATGATGTACTTACCCCACACCCCGGAGAGGCTGCACGTTTTTTTGGCACAAGCAGTGCCGATATACAGCGTGATCGTTTTGCAGCAATGGCGCAGTTGACTCGCCTTGCGCCGGTAACGTGGCTACTCAAAGGCGCAGGTACGCTCATAGCCAATGTTCATTCTGCTGTGTACGTTCTCCCAAGGGACATACCGACGCTTGCTGTGGCAGGCTCAGGCGATGTGCTCACCGGTTGTATAAGTGCGTGGCTGGCTCGCTTACCCGATGTTTCAAGTTTAAAACTTACGGCGCTTGCGGCTTGCATCCATACCGAAGCCGGACTTATTCTTGAAAAATCTTTTCCGGCTCGAGGACATACAGCATCAGATATTGCGCAAGTACTACCTTTTGCCATGGAAAAACTACAAATTGCCGAGCCCATAAACGAGGGTACTGTGTGTGAAGCATTGTTATAGTGTCGCATGTAAAACGCAAGAGGACTTAGAACGTTCTGCTCTCAAATTGGCAACAGTCCTTTCGGCATCCCTGCAAAATAATAGTATTTCAAATAAAAGTCCCTTGGCGGCTATATTTTTGCAAGGTGAGCTTGGGAGCGGGAAAACAACATTTACACGAGCTTTTGTGCAAGGTTTACCCTTGGGTGATGGGGCGGAAGTCTCAAGTCCGAGCTTTACCCTTTGTAATAGTTATGCCAGCGTACCGCCGATTTTGCATTGTGATCTTTATCGCTGTGGCAATCTTTTCCCCGAAGATGTGTGGGAAGGGCTGGAAGATGAGCGGATTTTATGCATTATTGAATGGGCGGAGTATGTGCCAAGGGAGGTTTTGCAGGCTGAGGATGCTCCATATAATTACCTTTACATCCATTTAAAAATATGTGATGAAGGGAGACTTTTGGATGTTTTTGCGTATGGCAAATCGGCTGATGAGCTGGTGCGGCTGTGGCAAGTATAGCGTTCGGTTTAACACTCTTAACAGGCTATTAAGTGAAAAAGCATACGTCATTGATAAGCAAACAACATTGCCTCTCTAGTATTTCAAACAATGAGAAACCGTTTATTTATCAAATATCTATGTTTATCTTAAGAAATTTTTTTTAGGCGATATCATGAAAATTCTTGTGCAAAAATTTGGTGGCACTTCGGTGGCCAATTTGGA
>CAYJHK010000193.1:0-4254 GCA_964369515.1 uncultured Desulfovibrionaceae bacterium | reverse complement strand
GGGTTTTCCTTCCCCCCAGATAAAAAGTAGCTGACTAAAGGCAATAGCCACGTTACGATAAATAAATCATGAAAGATATAATATGGTAAATAATAAGAGACCTAATAAATGTTTTGTGAGCACAGACCAAGCGCTGCTTATGTGACTAAGCAGACTCAAGAGAGTAATACTCTTATAACATGCCATAATAATGCCGATTTTGACGCATTTGCTGCCATTATCGCCACACAATTTCTTTATCCCGGTGCCACATTGCTTTTCCCGGGTACTCAAGAAAAATCTCTGCAGACCTTTTATACAGAAACCGCAATGTTTATGTATAATTTCCAAAAAAGCGAACATATTGTGTGGGAAAATATCCATCGTCTTGTGGTGGTGGATACAAGGCAAAAATCCCGCTTGCAACACATTGCTTTTCTGCTTGAGTGTGAAGAGCTTGAAATTCATATTTGGGATCATCATCCAAATACCAACGACGACATACAAGGCAGCACGCAAATTATTGATTGCACAGGCTCTACGGTCACCTTGGTTGTGCGCAGTTTACGAGAAAAACAGGTGGAGATATCCTGTCAAGACGCCACCATCATCGGTCTTGGCATTTATGCCGATACCGGCTCCTTCACCTATTCCTCCACCTCCCCCGAAGATTTGCGTGCGGCAGCGTGGCTTTTGGAAAAAGGCATGGATGTCAGTGCTATTGCAGACATTGCCGCCCAAGAACTTACCCGGGCACACATTCAAGCTTTACACGCCCTCTTGGAATCGGCCACCACATATGAGGTGAACAATATTCCGGTGGTGATTGCCGATGTTTCCATGGAACACTATTTGGGTGATTTTGCTTATCTTGCGCATAAACTCATGGAAATGGAGCGTTTTTCCGTGCTTTTTGCCTTGGGGCGCATGGGTGACCGTATTACGGTTGTGGCACGCAGTCGCCGTGAAGATGTGAACGTGGGCGTTGTTTGCAAGCGGCTTGGCGGTGGCGGACATGCCTATGCGGCCTCAGCTTCTGTACGCAATAAAACCATTCACGACGTGCGTGAAACCATTTTTCAAACATTGGTCAGTCAGGCGCATCCAGAAAAATGTGCGGCTGACTATATGTCCTCGCCTGCGCTTGGCATAGAAGAAGATATTAGTATTAAAGACGCTTATGAATTTATGGTGCATTATGACCTCAAGGCTGTGCCCGTATTCAAAAAAGAAACACGTATGTGTGTGGGCATTTTAGATGTGCACACCGCCGCACGTGCAGTCAATCATAAGCTGCAAGAATTTGATACTTATATGCAAAAAGACTTCAAAGCACTTTCACCAAGTGCAAAACTTTTTGAACTTATTGATGTTATCATTGATTCACATCAACATTTAGTGCCCATTGTGCAAGACAATGAAGTTATAGGTGTAGTCACACGCACCGATCTTGTGCAGATTTTTATGAATGCTCAAAGCCCTTTACCGCATTATAAGCAGGCAAAAACACGCTCGCTCAAGAAACTTTTGCGTGAACGCTTACCTAAGCATATCTACGAATTGCTGGAATTTGCCGGATCTGTTGCCGATTCCTTGCACATCAATGCGTATATTGTGGGTGGTTTTGTGCGTGATATTTTATTGGAACGTGCTAATTTTGATATTGATATTGTGGTGGAAGGCAATGGTATAGGTTATGCGCGCGAACTTGCAAAAAAGCTCAATGGGCGGATGCGAGCGCACCAAAAATTTAACACGGCACTGGTTATAATCCCTTCAGAACATTCGGAGCACTCGGAGCATGGGGAAATCCGCATAGATGTAACCACGGCTCGTTTAGAATATTATAAATATCCCGCCGCCATACCCACCATGGAAACCTCTTCCATCAAACTAGATCTCTTCAGGCGAGATTTTACCATCAACACCCTTGGGGTACAGCTTGGCAAAAATGTTTTTGGTGAATTGGTGGACTTTTTCGGCGGACAAAGAGATATACAAGACAAACGCATACGAGTTCTGCATACGCTGAGTTTTGTTGAAGATCCCTCTCGTTGCTTACGGGCTGTGCGCTTTGAACAACGTTATAACTTTAAACTTGGCCCCATAACCGAACGCTTGATTAAAAACGCGCTTAATTTAAAGCTTATGGATAAATTGGCAGGAGCACGGCTTTATCATGAATTACGCAGCATTTTAGATGAAAAAGACCCTATACCCGTTTTGCAACGCTTGAATGCCCTGCACATCCTATCCGCCATCCATCCAAAATTGCACTTCAATCCTGAAAGACTGGAATTTTTTATTGCCCTTAAAAACATGATAGATTGGTACAGCTTACTCTATTTTACCGACAGCCCCAAAGTGTGGGTGCTCTATACCTTGGGCTTTTGTCATCGACTCAATTATAAACAAAGTGCCGAAATCCTCTCTCGCCTTGGCATAGCAAGTGTGCAACTGGAAGAAATTTTACAACTACGTGAATCCATTCGTAATCTTCGACCACACATAAAATCTTGGTTGCATAATGACAGAAAAATCAGCGTGCTTTGTGAATTGCTTGCACCAATTTCCATCGAAGCCTTGCTTTTCATGATGGCACGCAGCAAAGGTGAAGATTTACGCAAAGTTCTTTCTCGCTATATCACCACTTGGCGGCATGAGAAAATTGATATTGGCGGCAAGGATTTACTTGCAGCAGATTTTTCTTTGAACAGCAAATATAAACTTAACTCGGGGCCGATGGTTGGTGAAATATTACGTATGGTTAAAGCAGCAAAGCTTGACGGATGCGCCCTGACACGAGAAAAACAGTTGGAACTTGCCCGGAAAATACACATGAAATTACTTAAAAAATCGACAAAAAAGAAAAAGATAAAGTGATTAGGCAGCTAAGCACGTCATTGATTCTAATTTTGTAAAAATTTTCTTGGGGTAGGGATCTTTTTGGAAAAAGGTCTCCTCCCCCAAACTCCCACGTGATTCCGAATGTGTTAATAATTCTCATTAACATATAAAAAATTCTTGGCTACTTGAGTTTTCAGTGACTACAAAGTCAATATTTACAATAGTTCATTCTAAGAATGAATTTTCAGTTTCGACTAAAGTAGTCGTCACTGAAAAGCATGTAACAATCTAAAATTAAACATTTGGAGTGAGCGTGCCTTTCTGAAAAATGCATGAAAATGCGTTTTTCAGCTCCGACTATTTAATCAGCGTTTCCTTTAAAATGTGATAAATAAAGATATGAAAGCATAATTTCAACGCAAATTACCTACACAGCACGGGTCAATTTAAAGGTTAATGCATACAAATGATGAAATATATCCACATATTCCACAAAGACATTATCGGAAACTTTAACTCGAGCAGGTGCAAAATTGAGTATACTTCTAATCCCGGCATTGACAAGATGGTCAGCAGCTCTTTGCACCCTTTCGGGAGGAGTGGCAATAATTCCAAGCTCAATATCCAGCTCAGCTGTTTTCTCCTTTAGCCTTTTTGTGCACATTACTTCAAGGTTGAATACTCTTTCGCCAATCTTAAACGGATCGCAATCAAAAGCTGCAACAATATTAAACCCCTTGGACTTGAATTCGGAATGATTGAGGATAGCACGCCCCATATTCCCCACCCCCACCAAGGCAAGGTTCCATTTTTTGGCAATACCAAGCTCACTGGAAATGCAGGCGATGAGCGATTTAACATAATATCCCACACCCCTCACGCCAAACTCACCAAAAAAAGCTAAATCCTTGCGCACTTGAGATGCGTTTACATCACAAGCCTTGGCCAATGGGTCAGACGAAATAACTTCCACCCCCTCCTGCTCTAAATGCTCAAGCACTTGCAAATAAACAGCTATGCGCTGAATGGTGGCCTTTGGTATGTGACTGTTTTTAACCTGATTCATAAATAATTCCTTGATCTCTATCAAAACTTTATCTTTGCGCTGACATACAAAGGACTTTCCGTGCATAAAAGCTTCAAATAAGTAATTTCTAGCTATAAACTATGTTTTAACTGTGACTTTGTCAAGACTGGGACGTGTACTTCGAAAATGTCATAACGAACAGTTTGCTCAAAATTCAAACGAGATACGTATTCACAAAAATACCAACATATTGATATGTGTAACTATTATTTTCCATAAAAAGTATCAAATTTTCACTAAAAAACTCTTGCCATCTTGCATAAAAAGAAATCGTATAATTAGTCGGAGCTGAAAAACGCATTTTCATGCATTTTTCAGAAAGGCACGCTCACTCCAAATGC
>CAYJHK010000192.1:0-4259 GCA_964369515.1 uncultured Desulfovibrionaceae bacterium | reverse complement strand
GGGTTTTCCTTCCCCCCAGATAAAAAGTAGCTGACTAAAGGCAATAGCCACATAATTTTAAATTGTTAACATGTTTTTCAGTGACGACTAACTATAGCATCTAAAAAACAATGCTCACACAAAATTTAAATTACCCATAAAATGCAACTTGTCTTTCACGTTCATGTATGGCATAGCGAGTGCTGCTTGCACCACAAACAAGATGTGCTGCATTAAGTGTTTTAAACACCGTACTTTTCTTTACAAAAAGGATGAAAACAATGTCCTGGAAAGCATTTATTTACGTTTTATCGTGTTTCATGGTCATTTTTATGCAAAGTGTACCTGCTACTGCCGAAAAAAAAACAATTAAAACATTTGCCATTATGACACCCGAGCAAGGTACGGATTATGGCTGGAATCAACAAGGTATCGTTGCGGCACAAAAAGTGGCAAAGAGTATGGGACTTAAGGTTGTTGTGGCGCAAGGTTTGGGTTACGGGGATATTCGTTCCAATATTCGTGAACTTGCGGCCGATGGAGTCGACTTGATTTTAGCCCATGCAGGTGGATATAACACTGCCGGTGCCGAAATAGCCAAGGAAACCAAGATACCCGTGGCCATTGTGGACCAGCCAAAATTGGCACAAGAAAAACTCATTGCAGATTACACGGCTTCAGGACATGAAGCTGCCTTTTTAGCCGGTTATCTGGCTGCAAAAATGACACGCAGTAATATTATCGGCATTGTAACCTCCGGTGAACCACCCACTTGGAATGCCCATTCCCATGCCTTTATTAAGGGAGCACAAAAGCATAACCCAAGCATTAAAATCCATTATGCCGTCATTGGCCCTGCTGCTTACGCCGATGTTACGGGAGCAAAGCGTGTTACGGAGGCAGTGATTGCAACGGGGGTCGACGTTATTTTGGGGCAAGGCAACGGTTCCAGCTTTGGCATGTTACAAGCTGTTGAAAGTAATAAGGCCAATGATGGCGGTAAAATTTGGTTTATTGACGTCATCGGCGATAAATCCCCCATCGATAAGGGACATCTGCTTTCTGCCGTGGTTTGGGATTTTGTGCCGATTTTTACAAAAATAATCCATGACTTACAAAATGGTACTTTTGGCAAAAACCTCTATGAGCTTAACTTGAAAGACAAATCCACATATTTATTAAAATCTCCGTATATACCTGAAAATATATGGAATGAAGTTATGGCATTGCATAATGACATCGTCAACGGTAAAATTATGGTGGAAAAAACATACGAAGTGGCTCCCGTGCATAGTCTTGTGCAAAATATTCAGTAAGGGTGGCTTTTGCTAGCGCCAAAAAGTTCCCCCCCCCTCAAAACGCGCTTTCCGCTTTTTTCTTCGAAAAAAGCTTCATGGGGTTTTATATGTAACTTTGTATGAAAGACGCTTATAGCACTGCTATTTACGAAGTAAATAGTAGTGCGCATGAAAGTTTTTTGGAAAGGGGGTTTGGGGGAAGAACCTTTTGTTCACAAAAGGTTTTCCCCCAAGAAAATCTGATTAAAAATAATAACCATATAAACAGATATTTGCATTAAAACGCCATGCCCCACGTCTCATTTCATAACATTTCTAAAAACTTTGCGGACACACAAGCTCTGTCGCAATGGAGTTTTGTGTGTAAGGAAGGAGAAATACACACTTTACTTGGTGAAAATGGCGCAGGCAAGTCAACGCTGGCAGGACTTCTAGCCGGCTTTTATCTTCCAAGCTCCGGTGAAATTCGTATTGCAGATAAAGTTGTCCGTTTGCACTCCCCTCAAAAAAGCTTGCAATGTGGTATCGGAGTGGTTTTTCAACATCCACTCTTGGTACCGGAATTGAGCGTTATGGAAAATTTATTGCTCGGCAATGCTTGGTGGAAGAGATTTAAAGGCTGTTTGTCACGTTATGAAGAGCTTTCGACGCTGCTTGGCATACATATTAACCCCAACCAATGCATCAGGCATTTGAGTTTAGGTCAGCAGCAGTACATAGAAATCATTCGTGCGCTTTGGCATGGGCAAAAAATCCTTGTTTTTGATGAGACAACAGCTCTTTTATCCCATGAAGAAGCTGAACGTTTAGGCGTGATTATTCGAAAACTTGCTGAAAATAAGCACACAATCCTTTATATCACCCATAAATTACACGAAGCCATCGCCCTCTCCGACCACATGACTCTTGTACGCCAAGGAAAAAAAGTGGCTGAAATTCCACATGCAGCCATAACAAAAGGCAAGAGCGAGCGTACCGAAAAGCAATTGGAACATGAAATATGCCGCTTCATTTTTGGCGAGGAAGAGAATACCTATGGCGAACCTGTGGCAAATATCCCTTCAACTTGCCACCCTCAGCGGCAACTACCAAGAGAAAAAAGCCCATACGATAAAGAAAAAATAAAAGGAAAAACTAAAGAAAGTGCTCCCTTACTTGAAGTTTGCGGCATTAGCGGTCAAGAAGAAGAACAAGCCTGCTCAGTCCATAATATATCTTTTAGCATAAATAGCAATGAAATATTGGGCATTGCCGGCATTGACGGGCATGGGCAAAAACATTTTGCGGAAATTCTGGCAGGGCAACGCCTTCCCAAAAGCGGTACCATATGTTTGCATGGACAAGAAATCACCACCCTTTCCAATGCCCAGCGGCAAAAACTTGGTATACATTATGCCAGTGAGGATAGGCTCTTTGAAGGGCTTGTGGGCAGTGAAAACATTGCCCTTAATCTGCAAATAAAAAATATAGGATTGCAGCCCTTTTGGAAACACGGCATAGCCAAGTGGAAATATATGCAAGAGTACGCCAAAAAAATTATGCAAGTATTTTTCATCCCATTGGAATATCATGCAAGTGCCGCCACAACCCTTTCCGGTGGTACCATGCAAAAAGTTATTCTCGCCCGAGAATTAAGTCAGCCCAATCTTTGCGTGGGAATTTTGCACCAGCCAACCCATGGCCTTGATGTCAGAACAGCCAAGGAATTTCATGAAAAGCTTCGTATGCAACTAAATCAAAACTGTAGCTTTATTATTATCTCAAGCGATATGGACGAATTGCTGTCTTTATCTACACGTTTGGCTGTATTGAAAAACGGAAAGCTCAGCCCTTGTTTTGAAAATAACGCAGAAGCCCGTCATATATTAACCACCCTTATGGCAAGCCAATAACTATGCACAAAATACTGCTGCGCCCAATCCACATTTCTTTGATCAAAAATATGCTCCCCTTAGTGCTGGCTTTCTTATTAAGTGCAATCATTCTTCTTTGTCTTGATACCAATCCTTTTGAATATTATGGCTATATTTTAAAACGCTGTCTGAGCAGCAGCTTGGGATTTGAATCCGTGCTTTTGAAAATGACGCCTCTTCTTTATATAAGTGCAGGTTTAATGATTGCCTTCAAAGCCGGAATTTGGAATCTTGGCGGTGACGGACAATTTCTTTTGGGCGCCGTTTTGAGCGTTAGCCTTGCAACGCAATTGGCAACCTTTATGCCCCCCCTACTATTCATTCCCCTTTGCCTGCTCTTTTCCCTTATCGTAGGAGCCGTATGGATAAGCGCATCGGCATTTTTACATATTAAGTACGGCATAAATGAAGTGGTAAGTACGCTTATGATGTCCTTTATCGGCATCAGCTTAGCCAATGTGCTCATTAAAGCACCCTTGCGAGATAATACTTTTCCGCATCCGCAAACCTTGACCCTTGCTGTGGAAGATCGCCTTGTGCGGCTTTTTGACAGCAATGTCCATGGGGGCTTTTTTCTTGCCATTTTTACAATACTCTTGGTGCATTATATACTAAATAATACAGCTTTGGGTATTAAATGGCGTATCATTGGAAATAATAAAAAAGTGGCACATCATGCAGGGTATCCCGTGAAAACCTTACTTTTTGGGGCTTTTTGCTTGAGCGGTGCCTGTATCAGCTTGGCCGGAGCCATTGAGGTTTTAGGAGTATACGGGTCGGTGCAGGCCAACTGGAATCCGGCCTATAGCATTCTTGCCATTCCCATAGTATTTTTGGGGCGATGCCATGGTATGGCCATTCTTTTATATACTTTCCTTTTTGCCATACTTCTCGTGGGCGGCGGCAGTGCCTCCCGTGTGCTGCAAGTGCCGACATATATTATTCATGTGGTATTGGCGTTGGTCATGCTTTTAAGTGCTATGGTACATAAGATTTTTGAAAAATAATAATTATTTTTTCTGGGGGGAAGGAAAAACCTTTTGCTAGCGCCAAAAAGGGTTTTCCTTCC
>CAYJHK010000191.1:0-4260 GCA_964369515.1 uncultured Desulfovibrionaceae bacterium | reverse complement strand
AAGTGCGTCCTCTGCCCCATTTCTGGCATTGTTATGCCATGCGAAAACTTTTAGCGTGGTATCTAGGTGTTACAAGCTACTCGTAAGGATTTAAGTTTTTTCGTGATACGTATGATACCAAGGCTATTTATATGACACCAAGGCAATTTAACGGATGTATATGACAAGAGCATCCTCATGAAGGGATATTCTTATAATACGCTGTTTGCTTTTTCACGAACATTTAACTTACGTATAGATTGAGAATTTCATTTTATTTAGATTCTCAATAATAAAAGTATTTTGAGGGAATGGGGGAAGCTTTTGGGCTTTGGCAAAAGTTCCCCTTCCCCTCTCAAGAAAATAATTAATCAGTGTTTCCTTTTATTTACGGACAAGCTCTAAGTTGAATGCACAAGATATGCTCACAGCCGCCTAGGGCAAGATACTTTTCCAATAACTCATATCGTTAACCATATCCCAAAAACGCTCTTCGTCTATTTCGAGGATAATGCGAGCCTTTTGTGTACCGACCGGTCCATTTTTAGGATAGGCCAAGGACTGCCCATAGGACAGGCCGAAAGCATCGTTCACATCAACAAAATGCACAGTTTCCTTAGCAATAATACGTGGATCAATGAGAATGGCAGCAACGATGACGTCCCACACATAATGGTTAAACTTCTTATCTTTCCCAAAGCTTACACCTACATGTGATTGCTCAAGCATATCCCCAAGCGTATTGCCCCCCAAGGTTTTCATGATGCGCTCATATTCGGCCCATGTAAATTCAATGTCTTCTGCAACATCAAGTCCAACCATAATTTGCTCACGAAACGGCGCACGCACGCTCATCCGTGCAGCCTCCGGATCAAACCACCAATTGTATTCGGCGGCCGGCGTAACGTTGCCCGGCTGAAAAAAAGCACCGCCCATATAGATAACACGCTTGATAAGTGGTATGATATCCGGTGCTTTGCGTATGGCAATAGCTAAGTTGGTGCAAGGGCCTATGGCGGCAATGGTCAATTCATGTGGATGTTTGCGCACACTCTCGATGATAAAATCCACGGCATGTTGTTTAATGGGCGCAAATGTGGGTTTGGCTTTATAGTGCGCTTCATAAAACTCCTGCCAGCTCTTGGGTTTTGGCAAGCCGAAGGAACCAAGCCAGACATCATGCCCAATACCAAACAGCGTTCTTTCCGCTTCAAGCGAAGCGAGGCGACCGGCACGTAAAGGGTAGTCGGTTCCCATGGCCACCGGAATATTTTTTTTACCGGCAAGCTCCAACTGGCGAATGGCGAAGGCTGTGCCGGCTTCCACCCAAGAATTGCCGCTGACAGTGGTCACACCGATAAGCTCAATGCCCGGCGCTGCCGCAAGCATGAGCATGGCAATGCCGTCGTCAAAGGCTTCAACCATATCGGCATCCAACAAAACTTTTTGCTTGGCCTGTACAGTGGCAGGAAGGGTGAGCATACACAGTACAAACATAAACATAAAGCGAATATACGTTTTCCTCATAATCATCCTCCTACAGTGCGTTGAAAAAGTACCGCACAATTTCATCTTCACGAAGTTTATTTATTTGATGCCCCATTAATAATAGTAATCCGCCCCTGGCCATGGGGATTTTTATACGCCTCGCCTATGGTACCTTGAAGATTTTTGGTGAGATAGTCTATAAGCACTTCATTGTCCACCATAAATTTATCTTTAAGCAACTTGGCATCTCTAAACATAGTCATGCCGTCGCCCGATTCTTTGAGCACATAATTGGTGCTAGCCATGCTATATTTTTTTTGCAAATCAATGGGTTTTCCGCCAATTTTCACATCTTTGACTCTATATGCTCCCTCAACGCCCATAAAATTCCCCTTGGAGTCAAGCTTTATGGACGAAGGCTGGCCGGCATCAATACTATAAGTAATGCCCGACACCTGGAGAAAGGCACCCGAGGCCTTGGGATAGGCATACGCCCCCATTTCCAGCGCATCCAATATCTGTTGTCCTGTCACTTCTTTGGATACGGCATCTCCACCAAAGGGCAGAACATTAATAATATCTTTAAAGGTGATTTGCCCGATTTTAACATTGGAACGAATACTGCCGCCATTGAGCATGGCAATGTCCGTACCCACGATTGCCCTGAAAGCATCCGCCACAAAATCCCCAAGATTTGTTTCCATGGAACGTACTAAATTTTCACCGCCTACTCCCTGCGAAATAAGTACAACCTCTGATTTTCCCACGCCCTGCTCTAAAGTCTTGGCCAATTCTGTATTGATGGAATGAATAACCCCTTGTACTTTACTGTCTTTTTCGTCTATTTTTTCAATAAGCTGCGCTGATATGGTTTTGTGCTTTGTGTCAAGGGTGAGCTTGCCAAGCGTTTGGAGGCGGGTTCCCGTTTGAGTTATAATAACATCCTGTCCGGATTTATTTTTTATCTTCATATCCCTGACGACTGTGTGCGAATGTCCATCTATAAGCGCATCTATACCCGTGGTGTTTGCAATAACATCCGGCGTTCTCCATGGCGATGATTCTTCGTCAAGCCCCAAGTGCGTAATGGCTATAACCATCTCTGCTCCCTCGTTTCGGGCTGCATCCACAGCTTTTTGCACCGCTGCATACAGGCTTTTCCCTTGGTCATCGCCGGCACCTTCGGCAAAGGTATACAGATAGTTTCCGCCCTCGTCCTGAAAATGGGCAGGTGTAGATTTCATTAAAGATTCCGGAGTGGTAATACCAAGAAAAGCCACTTTTAACCCGTGAAAATCTCGTATGGCATATGCCGGAAACAGCAATTTCCCATCCTGTATGCGTGTGAAATTACAAGAAATCACTTGAGCTTTCAACTTTTGCATCAGCTCAAAAAAGCGTGGCATACCAAAGTCAAACTCATGGTTGCCGGGTGCGAGATAGTCATAACCGACTGCATTCATAACATCTATCAATGCACCTCCCTTGGTGAGCGCACCCACAGGCCCGCCTTGAAGCATATCGCCGGCATCCACGAGCACTACATCCTCAACCCCATATTTTTCCTGCATCTGCTTCTTATAAGCAGCAACACCGGCATAGCCGACGCCGGAATCCATAAACGTATGCACGTCATTACTGTGCAAAATGATAACCGTATCTTGCGTATTTGCAAAGGTGAGTCCGCTTATAACTAGCTGTAAACTTAGACATATGGATGTAAGTAATATTTTACCAAACATGCTTTTTGACATGCTAAACCTCCGATTATGATTGAAAAAGTAGCATATTATAGATTATTAATTAAGAGTTGTCGCATTTTTGCCATACAATCTTCTTGCTCAAGGGGTGAGGCATGTTCATTGAGCCATAATTTTTGCTGTGCTATGGCTTGCCCCAAAAACATGGATAAACCGTTTTCCGTTTCAAAGCCGGCGTTGCTTGCTTCGGATAAAAAGCGTGTTTGCAATGGGTTATAGATAATATCATAAACCAGAGTAGCAAGGCTTGACTTGCCTGCTCCGGCTTTTAAGGCTGAGCTTGGATAAGGGGTTTCATCAATCAATACCCCGTGCATACCGAGCGGTGTTGTATTAATAATCCAAGGCGATTTTATGTTAGCTCTTTCGTCCCATGGTACAAAAATACACTGAAATTCGTCGCATAATACTTTCGCCCTTTGCGCTGTGCGTGCACTGACAAAAATTTTATTCATGCCTCTGGTTCGTAAGGTTTTGAGTGCCACAATGACAGCTCGTGCTGCGCCGCCACCGCCAAGCACAAGGGCTCGCCGGGGTATTTTTTTGTGGCGCAACGGCATGAGAAAACCATATACGTCGGTATTATCACCACATAAACTATCACCTTGCCTATAAACTGTATTCACGGCACCGACACTCTTGGCAAGGGGGCTTATATCATCAAGATAAGCCATAACATTTACTTTGTGCGGTATGGTAACGCTCAAACCTTGAAGGGAGCTGTTGCGAAAGTCACCCATGAAAGTTGGAAGATCGTCGGGATATACTTCGCAAAGTTTATAGCCGGCTTTGTACTGCAAATATTCGAAAAATGCATTGTGCAAAAGGGGGCTCTTGGAGTGCGAAAGCGGTGTGCCAATGATGGCGTAGGATTTATTAGCGTGCATATTTTTACTCCTTCACTGTAATTTATTGTACACCGGAAGAGAGGAGGAAGGCAAGGTCTTTTGTGTGAGAAGACCTTACAAGCCCTACGTGATTCTAATTTTGTAAAGATTTTCTTGGGGGAGGGACCTTTTTGGAAAAAGGTCTC
>CAYJHK010000190.1:0-4260 GCA_964369515.1 uncultured Desulfovibrionaceae bacterium | reverse complement strand
TGGCAAAAGTTCCCCTTCCCCCCTCAAAAAAATAATTAATCAGTGTTTCCCTAAGCTACAACTGCTCAGTAGCACTTTTTTGCAACCAATACTGTAGCGTTTGATAAAGCACTTCTGCGTCAATGGGCTTGGTAATATGATCGTTCATGCCACGGGAAATACTCAGTTCTTTATCCCCTTTCATGGCGTGAGCGGACATGGCGATAACAGGTAATGTAGCGTACTTTTCTTGTTCACGTATTTTTTGCGTAGCAGTATATCCGTCCATGACAGGCATTTGAATGTCCATGAGTATCAGCGCATACGATTTTTTTTCCAGCAACTCTAAAGCTTCTTGCCCATTTTCCGCTATATCCAAGGTGTAACCTGCTGCTTGCAAAATCTCCTTTGCAACCATCTGATTGATTTCATTATCTTCCACAAGGAGTAAATGTCCGGTCAAAAGTGGGACTTGAGCTTCTTTCGTTACAAGGAGTTTTTCTTGTTCCGCTTCCGCATTGATTTGAGGAGCCAGAGGGAAAATAGCAGTAAAAGTAAAGGTCGTCCCTTTGCCCAGCTCACTTTCCACCCGAATTTCACCACCCATGAGGTTAATGATTTTTTTAGATATGGCGAGTCCAAGCCCCGTGCCACCGTATTTGCGTGTGACGGAGCTGTCCGCTTGAGAAAAAGCCGAGAACAACTTGCTAGTTTGTTCAGCAGACAAACCAACGCCGGTGTCGCTTATGCTAAATTCACAATGCAGTTCCGCATCATTATGTATAAAGCTTTTCGCTTCCAGAAGGATTTTTCCGCCGGAATCGGTGAATTTAATGGCATTACTCACAAGGTTGAACGCCACTTGCTTAAAGCGCAGCGCATCGCCAAGGATAGGAAGCATGTCGTGCTCACTACAAGACACATCCATTTTTAATCCCTTATCTTGGCAGATGTGGCCGTATAAATCCACAATCTCCTGACCGATACTGTGCAGGATAAATGGTTGTTTTTCCATTTCAAGCTTGCCGGCTTCCATCTTGGAAAAGTCCAAGATATCATTGATGATACGCATAAGATTTTTAGCTGACAGGGAAATCTTTTCCACATAATTTTTCTGCGTATCGTCTAACTGTGTTACCCTCAAGAGGTGAAGTAAACCCAATATACCGTTCATGGGCGTGCGGATTTCGTGACTCATATTGGCCAAAAATTCCCCTTTGGCCTTAGTGCTTTGCTCTGCAAGCTCTTTGGCTTTAAGCAATGCTTGTTCATTTTCCGCAATTTCTTTGAGCATGGCTTTTTGCTCACGCAAATCTTTCACGTAGGCTATGTAGCATCCCTTGCCGCCATATGTAGTGCGTACCAAAAGAACATCTATGGGGACAAGTTCATATGTTGTGGAGTTTTGACAATAAAATTCCACTCGAGAAGTGCCATAGGTAAAAGAGTCATTAAATAACTTTGATAAAATCTCTTGTGTGCTATCACCGTTAGGTTGTTTATGAGGAAAAATCTTATGAAAGTTGGCAATGAAGCATTCTCTACTATCAAAACCAAAAATTTTAACTCCTTCTGCATTACCATAAATAAGCTGTTGATCATCATCCCAAAAATTCACATTCATGGGCAAAGAATCCAGCATGGTAGCATTGCGTAGCTCCGCCTCTTTAACGAGTTCTTCCGAGGCTTTTAACTCTCGTAAATCTTTAACATAAGAGACAACAACTTCTTCTCCTGCAAGTCTGGATCTTTTAAGGAATACTTCCACCGGGATAGGTTCCCCTGTAGAATCTTGATGTAACCACTCAAAATGAATAAAGCCTTTTTCCAAAACCTCCAGATGATTTTCCCAAACGGCATCTTTTGAATTTCTACCATCCGGCTGGTACGTGGGTGACGTAGTGTAGAGATTTTTGAAATATTCTTCCTTAGTGTCAAATTTAAAGACACGTAAAGCTTCTTGATTGCAATCAATCATTTGCCCTTCTTTATTCCAAAACATGAAACTCAGAGGGATGTTTTCTGTTATGATGGCATTGAATTCTTCTGCATAGGTTGCCTTTTTTTCCATGGCCTTAAATTCACGCAAATCTCTTGTGTAACCCATGACATGGTATTCATTTTGATAAAGAACCCTAATGAGGGTGATCTCTGCGGGTATGGCCTCCCCGTCAAGATTTTGGTGCATCCATTCAAAGTGGCAATGCCCGTGCTCAAAGGCTCTGCCCATATAATCTACCATACAGTCAACGGTTTTTCTACCGTCAGGTTGCACTTCCGGAGAAAGCTCCATAAATCTTTCAAGGTATTCTTGCTTATCTTTAAGGCCAAAAAGCGTTGCCGAAGTCATGTTGCAATCGATATGCTTAAAGTTTTTACCCCAGAAATTAACAGCTAAAGGCATGGAGTCAAACATAATACGCATACGCTCTTCTGCTTCTTGAACTAGGGCTTCAGTTTTTCTGATGCTGCGTAAATCTCTCGTGTACTCTATAACTACATCTTCACTATCAAGCTTTATTCTTGTTAAAGTCACCTCAGCAGGGATTTTTTCTCCACATGCAGCTACAAATTCCCATTCAAAGTTGTACTGCCCTTCTGCAAAAGCTTTTTTAATGCACTCATGGCTAAGTTCCACAGAATTTCTTCCATTAGGTTGATGAAGTGGATACGTTTTATGAATATTCTGCTTAAAGCTTTCTTTGTCGGGATAATTATACAAGGCAAGGGTAGCTAAATTACAATCAAGTACTTCACAATCTTTGTTCCAAATGTTGACGCTCATGGGGGCGGCATCAAGAATAGCTTCAAACCGCTCTTGCGCTATGGCTTTATCTTGTAACTCGCCAAAAGTATTTTGTAAGTTTGTATGACATGAAATAATAATGTCTTGTCCTTCATGGGTCGTGCGCACCAAGCTGTATTCTACGAGATAGGCATCACCGGCGCTATTGATATGTGTCCAAAGGAACTTGCATGTGCCTTCTTGCAAAACTTGTTGTAAATATTTAACTCTCAGTGCACTGGACTTTTCCCCACAAAGTTGCAATACTGGAGAAAAGCTGTCTCTTTTTTGCACAAATTCATCAATACTTTGCACACCAAAAAGTTTTGAAAATGAATCCGTACAAAAGATGGCTTTGCCTTCTTTGGACCAGCAACTCACGGGACTGGGGAGAGCATGTAATATACTTGTACAAAAACTCTCAAACGAATCATGCTTAGAATCAAAGGACATATAAGTATTCCTGCTTATGCTGTAAACCCGTGTGGGGGAAAAAAGTTCTATTTCGATTTATTAAAGTAAAAATAATTAATTGTCTAAGAAAAAGTGTTATTTCTGTAAACTTGTAAGGTAAAGCGGGTTATATGTTTAGGCTTAGCAATGCTGAATGTCATATTTTCACAAATATTCAATAAATAGATTGTTTTAATTGGTTGATATATTAGAAAAACGATGATATCTATCAGCGGAGTATGCTCTTTCGGTTAAAAGAAAGGATTTTTCGAATATCGTTAAAATCGAAGAAACGTGAAGACAAAAAACTATTAGGCTATCGTATCTTTCAAGCAAGTCATGCTTTTCATATTCAAAATCCATAAGCCCTTTTATAATAATGCATTAAATAGTGTCGTGCGCAATAAATTCCACAAAATTCCACATAAAAAAGTATCTTTTTACAATATTGCTAACCCTTTTGAAGCCATACCAACTATATCTTGTGCTGTCAAATTAAATTTTTTGAAAAATGGCAGTGCCAACACGCCATTCCGATTTCAAAAGTTCAGCATAATCCAAAAAGGTAAAGGTGCGGAACTTTTTGGCGCAAGCAAAAGCCCCCCCCACAAAAAATATCGCAAATTAGAATGCCCTGTCCGAAAGTTCACGTGAATCCTAATGTAAAGACCTCTGCGCAATTCATTGCGCAAGGTCTTTGGAGCGTTGACGTTAGTCAATGCGACCGAAAATCAAGAATAGGCGGAGCTTTGCTTCGCCGTTAAGTGATTGATTTTCGTGCCTTTACCTCTGCACACTCTTTTTTTGTGTGCAGAGACAAAATCATATTTCGCACATAAAGCTATATAAGAAAATAATTGTGAAGAGACCTTAATATTTTAATAATTCACATTAACATATAAGAATTTCTTGGCTAGTTGAATTTTTCAGTAACTATAAAGTTAATTTTTACAATAATTTACCCTAAAAATGGATTTTTAAAAAGTTTGAACAGCTATTATTGCCAATAGTTACTATTAATATATTCAGAATCACGTGATCCG
>CAYJHK010000189.1:0-4278 GCA_964369515.1 uncultured Desulfovibrionaceae bacterium | reverse complement strand
AAACGCGCCCATTGCTCATCCCTATCGGGATGAGCCAACAAAATCTGAGTATAGTATAAAGCTTTGGAAAATAAGCATAATTTTAATCTTACTGAGTTAAGGCAATAGCCACATTCGTTTATTGTTCAGCTTAAATAAGAGCGTATAGTTGTTGATAAGCATATCTTCATAAATATTCGATAAATAAAACATCAATAAATTATTGATTTATTAGTATAACAATGCAAGTTTAATTATCTATGAAGTATGCTCCTCCGCTTATGTTCGTCAATACAATACACAAGATAATGCCGCAAGCTGCGCAGAAAAGCAAGTGAAGTGTTTTGTTATTAAAACAGTTATTTAGCAGGTGCAGATGATTTTTTTGAGGGAGAAGCACACAGGAAATAGGCTTGACAAATTGTTGTTAATGCTTAAAGTAATTGTGACGGTTGTGTCTTTCATTTCAAAATTAGACACTACCTACTAAAAAGTTATATTTTAACATAAAATGTTATATATTATATGAGTTTTAAATTAGAATGCTCTGTGGAGGACGTATGACTGCTTTGACTTTCGACACTTTAGAATATAGCCATGTGTTGCAAGAGTCCGGTTTACCCAAACTCCAAGCTGACGCCATAGCCAAGGCACAGAGGCGAGCGTTGCAAGAAGTCATAAATGCACAGCAATTTACTACTAAATCAGATGTTTACGAAGTAAAAGCAGAAATTCAAACCGTGCGTACGGAGTTGAAGGAAGAAATTGCAGGTGTGCGCACGGAGCTTGTAACGGTACGTACGGAATTTGTAACTGTACGCACGGAGCTGAAAGAAGAAATTGTTAATGTGCGTACGGAGCTTGTCAGTGTACGCACGGAGCTGAAAGAAGAAATTGCGGATGTGCGCACGGAAGTTGCCAATTTGCGTTCGGAGCTGAAAGAAGAAATTGCGGATGTGCGCACGGAAGTTGGCAATGTGCGTTCGGAGCTGAAAGAAGAAATTGCTAATTTACGCACGGAGCTGAAAGCAGAAATTGCGGATGTGCGTTTGGAAATTGCCAATTTACGCACGGAGCTGAAAGATGAAATTGCGGATGTGCGCACGGAAGTTGCCAATTTGCGCACGGAGCTGAAAGGAGAAATTGCGGATGTGCGTACGGAGCTGAAAGATGAAATTGCCGGTGTAAAGCACGATCTCATAAGATGGATTGTGGGTGCGTTGTTGGCGCAATCCGCTTTGACTGTGGCGATTATGTCCTTCATGAAATAAAAAGTCGGTGCTGATTGGGTGGAATTTTTACTCTCAAACGAAGATATTTGCAAATTTTATATAAATAAGGATGCGAATAAGTACTAACCATTCAAGCCGGAATGTTTTGAGGTCTCTCCATAAGCTTTAAATTGAAGGCATAGAACGAGTATCCATGAATCAACCGCAAGATATAGCAGCGATTCTAGCACAAGCGCAAGTACCTGAACATTCTTGCGGCTTTATGCAAGCTGTGTCCGGTGGTGCGCCCATGTTGCTAAGGGTAGCTACAAGCACAGGGCAGGCTGATTATGTGTGCTATCATGCCGACGACTGGCTTACGCTTATCGGCTATCCAGTAAGTGGAAGCTATAGCCATGAGGGATTTTTGCAGGCAAAATCGCAAGCATTACAGCAATGTCATGCCCGTCATTGTTTTGCCATCGCCCCGCACATGCCTCCCCAATATAAGGACTATATACAAGAAGAAGATGTTTTTTATACGCTTGCAAGCAGCGCACAAGTGCCGCCATCGCTGCGCCGTGTGGTGCGCAAAGCACAGACTGCTTTGCGTATAGAGGAAGCTTGTGTGTTTACGCCGGCTCATCGTCATTTATGGACAGAATTTTTGGGACGTAAGATGCTTACGCAAGCAAAGCCCAAAAACGGTGTACAAAGTTCATTTACAAATTCCATAAGTTTCACAAATTCCGCAAATTCCGCAAATTCCGTAGCCCCCATGTCCCTTATGGTACGTAAGCTCTTTTTAGCCACTCCCAATGTGCTGCAAGCGCCGCAAACAAAACTTCGCTTGCTCAATGCGTGGGATGCGCATGGGCATCTTGCCGCTTGCTTATTGGTGGATTTTGCTCCCAAAGATTTTTGCGCCTACATTTTGGGAGCGCATTCTCGCTTGCATTATACCGCCCACGCCGCCGATGCCCTCTTTGCTTTTATGCTGCAACGTAGCCAGGAAGAAGGTAAACAATATATTCATTTGGGGCTTGGCGTCAATGAAGGTATTACTCGCTTTAAGAAAAAATGGGGCGGTCAAGCAGCGCAACCCTTTGTGCGAGCTGCATGGCAAGAAACGCAGTCTGATGTGACGTTTAAGCAGGATATTTCCGCTTTGTTTTTAACAGTCCTAGGTACAAAAAAGGACACAAAAAATCTTGAGCAAACTGAGCGAACCGAGAGATTAGGAACAAATAATTATGCAGAAATGACGGCCTTTATCGGACAATCAAAGCGTCAAATATTTGCTTCTTTTCCGGAGCAGCGACCCTATGCCATGCTCTGGAAGGTGCAAAAAGGACAAAATATTTCTTGGATTGGTGGTTCGGCGCATTTTTTTTGCTATTCCTTTGAACGCTCCTTTCGTGAACTTTTTGACAAGGTGGATACCGTCCTTTTTGAGGGCCCCTTGGATGCGCACAGTTTGCAAAAGGTCGAAGCTGAGGGCAAGACCATAACACCTGATCAACAACCCTTGCTGGAGAGGCTGAGCGAAAGGGAAATCCGCTCTTTAGAACGTATGGTGCGTGGGCCTGAAGGAACTTTGGCTCGTTTGCTGAATATGCAAGCAAAGAGAAGGGTGGATGTGCGCTGGTATTTGGCTCATACACGCCCGTGGTCAGCTTTGTTCACCCTCTGGACAAGTTTTTTGGAGCGCAAGGGGTGGCAGCAATCGGTGGATTTGGAAGCGTGGAATATTGCCCACGCACTTGGAAAAAATGTGGTGGCCATGGAAAGTCTTGAGGAACAGTTGGCATCGCTTAATTCCGTACCGCCTGAGCGTGTGGTGCGTTATTTTCAAAGTTGCTCCCAATGGCCTAAGATGATAGAAAAAAATGTTCGTTCCTATTTGCGGGGAGATTTATTGCAATTGATGGGTACCAGTGCGGAATTTCCAACGCGCACGCATACCATTATTTCTGTGCGAGACGAACGCTTTCGCAGGCGGATGCGTTCTTTTTTAGAACAAGGACGGGCGGCAGTGTTTGTGGGCACGGCGCACATGCTTAATCTACGTAATATGCTGGCGGAAGATGGCTTTACCGTAACGCAAGTGCAACCCACTTGGCGGCATAAGCTCCGGTATATGTTGCGAGCATCGATGCGTTGAAAAGGTGAACGTAGCTTTATAACAGCATATACCGGTAGCAAAAGAGCGTAAAACTGGGAATGAAAGATACTCCCCCCTAACCATTGGCTAAAAGGGCTTTTTGGCGAAAGTTCAGACCGCCTTCATCAAGTCCACGACCGCAATCGTATATTCCCACCACATCTTCAATATGTCTTGTGCTGTGAGCACGGCGTGAGTAACGAAAGATATTATTGTAATCGGCTTCATACTTTGTACCCACCCAGCCGGAACAGCGCACGACGACCAATTCACGGCTTAAGCAAAGACACAGGGGATCAATATTACATTGGCGAACAAGCGGCTTTCCTTCTTTGTGAATGGGAATGTAGGGGACGGTGTGCGCGCGTGAAACATCAATGCGAGCCACCAAAAATTCCACATCGTTATGTTGTTCATAAATGGAAAAAGCTTCTTTGGTGAGTGCATTGTCATCATCGTGAAAAATGATCCTTTGCCCCTTGGATGTTTTTAACATGGCTTGACGCAGAGCATTGCCAAAGTCATTGTTTGGTGGCAGGTCAAAATAGCGTATGTTGCTGAAATCACGAACTCTTTCGCCTTGTACGCCGTCAAAGCCCACAAGGATTTCCAACTCACTGTCGTCAAGCCCCGCAAATTCCCATGAGATTTTGAGAGCATCAAGAGCGTTTGCCAGTGCCCTTGGCCTGTCGCCACGACTGGGCATGATTACGGAATATTTTAGCATATATGATTATCCCCATAGTATTAAATTGACTTTTATAATATTTTATTATCGAATATGTGACTATTGCCTTTAGTCAGCTGCTTTTTATCTGGGGGGAAGAAAAACCCTTTTGCTAGCGCCAAAAAGGGTTTTCCTTCCCCCCAGCCCCACGTGATTCTAATTTGTAAAAATTTTCTTGGGGGAGGGACCTTTTTGGA
>CAYJHK010000188.1:0-4281 GCA_964369515.1 uncultured Desulfovibrionaceae bacterium | reverse complement strand
TAGTTGAAAAAGCACCATTTACTGCGTCAGTTAAACAATCCAAACTGCTCATGTATGTCTGTATACACATCGCACCTTGGATTGTTTAACTTCCTTGTATCAGGCACTTTTTGAACGCACTGTGTTACAAGTGTCAGTGAATATGCTGTCGCCGGCTCACTAGATTGGTCATCTAAATAATTGTGGGGAGGTTCTAAGAACTTCCCCTTTTTTCATCATGAAATCTTCTGCGCAAAAGCGTTTTTAAGCCATTGATACCAAGCTTGTAATCCTTGTTCGGTGCGACAGGAAAGCTCGAAAATCGGAAGTTCTTTATTGAGCTTAGAGGCAAAATTCTTAGCTGTTTGCATGTTAAAATCCACATAGGGCAAAAGATCCACCTTATTCAAGACCATGGCCGACGCTAAATTAAAGAGCAAGGGGTATTTTTCAGGCTTATCGTCACCTTCCGTGACGCTGAGTAGGGCGACTTTGGCATCTTCTCCGCAGTCAAATTCTACCGGACAGACTAAATTGCCCACATTCTCAATGAATAGAATGTCAATTTCATCTAAATTCAGTGATTTAAGTGCTTCATTAATCATAGCGGCATTTAAATGGCAACCGCCGTCGGTATTGATTTGCACAGCCTTAGCACCTGTTGCCGCCACACGGCGTGCATCGTTGTCGGTTTGTAAATCGCCCTCAATAACAGCCATGCGCAAATTTTCTCGCAAATCAGTGAGTGTGCGCTCAAGCAACGATGTTTTACCGGCACCCGGAGAGCTGATTAGATTGAGCACGAGTATATTGTGCTTTGCAAAAAGTTCACGCAATTCTTGAGCGGCATTTTCATTAGCTTCGAGTACATTACGAATTACTTTAATTTCCATGGTTTATTCCTATTATTCTGCTTCAATATGTTGTATGTATAATTCCTTACCCGAAATTACTTCGTGCCCGAGATTAGTACCGCAATGAGTGCAAGGTTCAAATAATTCTCCATAGCTAGGCGCGAACTCTTGCTCACAAGCTCCGCAGCGCAGCATCACGGGAACTTGCTCAAGCTCAAGCTTTGCACCTTCATAAGGTCCATCCTTAATTACAGCCTCAAAACAAATTTGCAGTGCATCTCCCACAACTTGCGACAAAGCACCGTAACGAACATGCACTGTGTTTAGTTTGGTGCATTGATTTTTGTCTAATTCCTGTTCGATAATTTGTAAAATACTTTCAGCAATTGCCATTTCATGCATGATTATACCTATTTATGTTTTTTATACTTGAATGCACAGGGCGGTGTTTGTGCTTTGAGAAAAATGCTCTCAAGTGCAGTGTTCGATTTCTTAAGTTGCCGGCGCAATGTAATTTGTCTCAAAAAAAATTGGGATAAATCTTCGGCATTTCAGTGATAAAGCTTTCTATTTCATCACATACATCACTATATACTTGAAGGATCTCCCGCTCATCGGTCATATCTTTTGTAAGATGCGGAGGGTCGTCAAAACCATGGTGTACCGTGCGCACCCCCATAAATGTCGGGCAGGTTTGCGTGGCGTGATCGCACAACGTCACTACCAAATCAAACTTCAGCTCGGGCATTGAGGCTTGGAGTTCATCGATGGTTTTGGATTTGAGTGTATCTATAGCGACATTTTTTTGCTTCAAAACTTGCATGGCATAGGGATTAAGCCCTTGTGCCTGTATGCCTGCCGAATACACGTTTACAAGATTATGTAAATATTTTTTTCCTAAAGCTTCAGACATTTGACTGCGACATGAATTGCCTGTGCACAAAAAAAGAATGTTTTTCATTCGCTACCTTTCATCAAGAGGAATTAATAAAGTTTAATATTATAATGGTATAGGTGCAATAGTTCCTAGTGCGACTTATATACTTTTTTGCTGATGTTGGCAAGCGATTTTTATTGCAGCGTGCGAGGTGTTCTCCGGAGATTTTGAAAAATATACAGGATCTGATTGAAATAAAAAATTTATTATATCAATGTATTGACTGTTTAGTTGAATGTGTATTATTGGTGACAAGCATTTATAAAAATTAATTACGTGGAGTTTACATGACAGAAGTTAAATCAACAACATTCTCTTTGTCTCTCATTTGGTTTGGGGCTGCAGTGTCCATGGCCGAAATCGTAGTGGGAACACTGTTTGCGCCGCTGGGTTTTGCCAAGGGGTTTGCTGCCATCGTCATTGGGCATATAATCGGCGGTTTTTTACTTTATTTGGCCGGTCTTATGGGTGCGCTTACGCAAAAAAGTGCAATGGATACAGTAAAAACGGCTTTTGGTGACAAGGGGGCGATACTTTTTTCCGCATTAAATATAGTGCAGTTGGTGGGTTGGACGGCTGTGATGATTGTTACAGGTATTGTCGCGGCCAATGCCCTTTGGGCGCTGGGAGATGTGGTGTGGGGAATAATACTTGGTGGCTTGATTTTTTGTTGGATTTTCATTGGTTTAAAAAATGTTAGCAAGATTAATGTCTTGGCTATGACGCTCTTGTTTATACTTACCTTAGCGTTGAGTTTGAGCATTTTTCAGGGAACCACGGCCTATGTGGGCACAACGCATATGCCGTTTGGCGTGGCCATTGAGCTGTCGGCAATTATGCCGCTTTCGTGGTTGCCGCTCATTGCCGACTACACTCGCCGTGCACAAAATCCCATTAGAGCAACCAGATTCAGTGTTGGCGTGTATCTTCTTGGAAGTACATGGATGTATAGCATTGGACTTGGGGCAGCACTCTTTACGGCGCAAAGTGACTTGGGACAAATTCTTTTGAATTCAGGTCTTGGAGTATTTGGCTTAATTATTGTACTTTTTTCAACGACCACCACTACGTTGCTTGATGTGCACTCAGCAGGTGTAAGTGCTGTAAGTGTTTGGAAAAAATTATCTGAAACTAAGGTCGCTGTCGCTGTGTGTATTTTGGGGACGATTTTGGCTATTTTCACTCCAATCCGAGAATATGAATCATTTTTATACTTTATCGGTTCTGTATTTGCACCCATGGCCGCCGTGCTCATAACAAACTTCTTTTTGCTCAAACAAGACTACCAAAATAAAAACTTTGCGTATTTAAATCTTGGTGTGTGGCTTGCGGGCTTTGTGTTTTATCGATATTTAAAAACCCTAGAGCTTGGCGTTGGTACTACACTTCCGGCCATAGCAGTCACAATGTTATTATGTTTTATTGTCAATAAGATGCCTATTTTTAGAAATAAAAATTCGTAACCGAGTAATTTTTTGCATGTACCGAGGAAAACCTCATTTAAAATAGGTTTTCCTCGGTAGGGGGATTGTATGGATATGTATTAGTAGTTCACGGTGTAAAATCAAAACACATACACCGGTTTGTCGATAGGTTTATAAGCCTTGGGTTTGCTCTTCAGCCGGAACGGGCTGACTGCTTGAGGGCTTCTCCATATCTTGATTGCGCTCACGCTGATGGGGGGGCATGTTGCCTTTGTGCATCTTGCCGTGTCCCATTCCATGCCCTCTTTTATGCTTAGGCATCCCCATGCAAGGAACGAAGCTATGCGTACCCGGTTCGAGTCCAAGAGCTTTGTCTATGTCCTGACCAAGCTTCTTCCGACTGTCACGCATTTTCTTGCGAAGTTCCGTGATTTCGGAAGCTTTTTTGCCTATGGCCTCCACATTGGGATAGGAAGCATTGTGTAAAGCTTTGAGTTCATTTTTTTTGACAAAAATTTGATCCTCAATGTCTTTTTTTTCCTCACGAGACTGAATCACGAGATCACGTGCTGCTTTTTTCTGCTCCGGTGTTATTTTGCCATAATTAGCAGGTGATTCCATGAATGGACATCCACGGGCATGAGCAACGTCGATTACGAGAAAGGGTAAAATAAGCAGTGCCAGCGCAGGAAAAGCAATTTTGATAAATTTCATGTGAAGCTCCTTTAATAGATATTGTGGCGGTAGCCATTTAAACAGTAAGGCTGTTAAGAGAAGTTAGCAATTTTGGTGCCAAAAATAGTAAATTTGTAATTAGCTTGAAATATAGAAAAAAAATTTACATCATGCTTTAATTGAGGATTTGAGCGTATAAAAATTATGCATCGAGGTCTCAAAACTGTATAAAATTTATACAACCGCAAGTCCGGTGTGGCAAGAATATCTTGATAAACATCCGTAAAACACTGAATTGTAAGAAGAAAAACTGATTTTATATGACGAAATATACTCTTTTATTTGAGGTGAGGGAGGAGAGCACGTCATTGTTCTGATTTCAATAGTTAAATAGCATAGCATGGCTCGAAAA
>CAYJHK010000187.1:0-4298 GCA_964369515.1 uncultured Desulfovibrionaceae bacterium | reverse complement strand
GAGCTATTATAGTCATATTATTTACGAAGTAAATAATATGGCGCATGAAAAGTTTGGGGGGGTGGGGGTTTGGGGGAGGAGACCTTTTTCCAAAAAGGTCCCTCCCCCAAGAAAAAAATTATTTTATATGTCTTATTCGCCGATTTTCAATTCTTCCCAATACTTTTCATATACTTTTTGTACGTCACCAAGCCCCTTGGTGAACTCACTGTTTTTAATTTCAGCTTTTGTGGGGAAAATAAGCTTACTTTCGGCCATATCCTTGTCCAAATGCTTTTTTACGTCGGTGTTTGGTGTCGTATAGTTATATTCGGCCACGCATTTGGCAGCAATGTCAGGGCGCAAAATAAAGTTAATAAAAGCATGAGCTTCGTTCTTATTTTCAGCATGTGCCGGGATCACAAAACTATCCAGCCAAAGGGGCATTCCTTCCTTGGGATAAACAAACTCAAGGTCAGGATTTTCTTGCTTGGCAATATAAGCATCGCCATTCCAAATGAAGCCTGCCACCACTTCACCGCTGATCAGAGCTTGCTTGGCAGCTGTTACATCAAAAATCCGCACGCTTGGCTTAAGCTTTGCGAGCCATTCATAAGCTTTCAAAATTTCCTTCGGATCCTTAGTGTTAATGGAAGAACCCGTTGCCAAGAGCGCAGCCCCAAATGTATCACGCAAGTCATCGGAAATCAAGAGCTTACCCTTAAATTCAGGGCGCATAAGGTCATTCCAAGACGTGATGGATTTTACATCCACAGCCTTGGAATTTACCATAAAGCCTTGAGCACCCCACATATAGGGAATAGAATAATTATCCTTACTGTCTGTAGCTTTTGATACCACTTCTTCATCAAGATACTTGAGGTTAGGAAGTTTTTGCTTGTCAATGGCGCTTAGCAAGCCATTTTCTTGCATTAAGTCCACAAAATATGTTGATGGTACCACCACGTCATAGCCCTTCCCCCCAAGTAGTTTTAACTTGGCATACATGGCCTCATTGGATTCATAAGTTGTATATACAACCTTAATACCTGTTTCCTTGGTAAATTGATCCAGCACCTCTTGCGGTATATATTCCGACCAGTTATAAACATTTACAACTTTTTCTTTAGCGGCATGTGCCACACCAAAGCAAGCAAAGGCTATGCAACACACTACCAGTAAAAAACATTTTTTCATCAATTCTTTCTCCATCGTCCAATGGTCCACGCCAAAAGTACCATAATAACAGTGATTCCAAACATCAATGCCGAAAGCGCATTGACATCAGGTTTCATGCCAAGGCGTACCATGGAATAAATTTTTAAGGGTAAAACTTCAAAAGATGGCCCCGTCACAAAAAAACTAATGAGCACATCGTCCATGGACAAGGTAAAGGCTAAAAGCCAACCCGCTATCACAGCCGGCAAAATAAGCGGCAAGATAATATAATAAAAAGCCTGCCACTCGGTGGCACCAAGGTCACGAGCAGCTTCGACAATGCTTTCGTCAAATTCGCTCAGTCTTGCTAAAATAGTAATGATCACAAAAGGAAGCGACAAGGTTGTATGAGCAATAAGCAAAGTCGTAAAGCCAAGCTCCACCTGCAAAACTATAAAGAATATAAGCAACGATATACCCATCACTATATCAGGTGACACGGTGAGCACAAACACGGAACCATGAAAAACTTTGCGCCCCAAAAAGCGGTAACGCTTCAACGCAACAGCTGCCAAAACTCCAAGGACAGTGGCCAAAGAGGCACTGAGTGAGCCAATAATCAGCGAATTAATGGCAGAGTCGAGTAAGGTCTCATTTTGAAGCAAAAGATTATACCATTTAAGGGTGAAACCACGCCAATCGGTGGAATACTTCGCCGCATTAAACGAGTAAACAATTACCAAAATTATAGGCAAATACAATAGAAGATATATGCCCGTAAGCCAAATTCTGGCAAAAATACGCATTATCCGCTCCCCCCTTCACTATATTTGGAGAGTGTACTATCATCTAAGCTACTACTTTTATTATGAGTATAGCTATTGACCAAGCGATAGGTCAGCAGTAATAAAATCAATAAGAGCGTTAAGAATGTGCTTGCCGCTGCGCCAAGTGGCCAATCTCGTGCCACCAAAAATTGATTTTTAATGAAATTGCCCACGAGTAAAGTCTTAGCTCCGCCAAGGATTTCTGGAATATAAAACGCACCCAGCGAAGGAAGAAATACAAGAATACTACCGGCTACAATACCCGGCAAAGTAAGGGGCAAGGTAATGTGCCAAAAAGTGCGCACAGGGCTTGCACCAAGGTCACGAGCAGCCTCAGCATAACGTGGGTCCAATTTTTCAATACTGGCATAGAGCGGTAAAATCATAAACGGTAGAAAAGTATACACCATTCCACAAAATGTGGCGAAGTTTCCGTACATAAAGGACACAGGCTCCGAGGTAATTCCAAGCCACATGAGTAAAGAACTCACCAGCCCCCCTGCCTTGAGGATGGCAATGAGCGCATAGGTACGGATAAGCGAATTTGTCCAAAAAGGAATGATAATAAGTAATAACAACCAAGGCTTAACACTGTCTTTGGCACGAGCCATGGCAGTTGCAAACGGATAGGCCAGCACAAGACAAGTAATGGTGGAAATAAGCGCGATCCAAAAAGATTCCCACAGAACATTCAAATATTTAGGGTCAAGCAAGCGTACATAATTGTCCCACGTCAGTACAGGAAGCACAAAATCATGCTCGCCACGCTTCAGAAAAGTAATGACAAACAAACCGATATTTGGCAAGAGTGCGAAAATACTCAGCCACAAGACGGTCATGCCTATACTGAACCTACGCAAAAAACTAGAATTTTTCATGGCACCTTAGGCAAATTTATATTTTTTCAAAGGGTAGCAACACTTCCCAGCCACTTACCCACGTCACGTACACATGCTCACCCGGCACATAATTAATGTCAAGACCGTCCTCATCAAAAAATTCCGATCCCATAAGCACACAGCTTTCATTTTCAAGGGTTATGTAAATGTCAACCGTAGCTCCCTTATATACCGTTTCCACGATTTTAGCTCGTAAAATGGGCGCACTTGGATCCGGACGCTCTTCATAGGTGTGATAAATACGCAAATCTTCAGGCCGTATCAACACATTGACCTTTTCATTGAGGCCAAATTCCTTCTTGGATGGAACGGTAAAGAGCGTATCTTGTACGGCAATTTCATATTTACCGTCTTGATGTTTGTTAAGAATATTGGCAGATAAGATATTGATTTCACCAACAAAACGTGCAACATAGAGGTTTGCCGGATTTTCATAAATATCTTGCGGACTTCCCTCTTGGACAATACGACCATTATCCATAACCACCACACGATCGCTCATGGCAAAAGCTTCTTCTTGGTCGTGGGTTACAAAAACAAAGGTAATCCCAAGCTTGCGCTGGAGGCGTTTAACTTCCAACTGCATTTGACAGCGTAGCTTATAATCAAGAGCCGAAAAGGGCTCATCAAGCAATAACACCAGCGGTTCATTGACAATAGCACGAGCAAGTGCCACTCGTTGTTGTTGTCCGCCGGAAAGATGCGATGGCTTGCGCTCCACCAAATGCTCAAGGCGTACCATTTGCAACACATCTCGCACACGTTTGGCAATATCTTTTTTATGTAAGCCTTGCATTTTAAGCCCAAACGCCACATTATCAAACACACTCATATGCGGAAAAAGTGCATAATTTTGAAAGACTGTGTTCACTTGACGCTTTTCCGGCGGCATATTGCTTACGTCTTTACCGTCCATATAAAGCGTACCGGCATCCGGTTGTTCGAAACCCGATAAAATTCTTAAAATGGTAGTCTTACCGCAACCGGAAGGTCCTAACAAGGTGAGAAATTCCCCGTTAGCAATGGTAAGGTCAATTCCATTCAAAGCCACTTGGCTGTCATATGCTTTGACAACACCGCTCAAGGTAATAAGAGGCGCATTTTGCTTCATTCTTTTATTGATAAACCTGCTTAGTGAAATAGTTTTACGCAATGTCCACTGCTTACTTCAATACACGATTCATTGCGCTTTGACGAAATTTGTTCCTACAACATTGCCGGCAATAATGCAAGAATTTACACGCCGAAAATTTATTTTCTTTTCATATCAAAAAAGCAAGAATAGGTGAAAATTTGATTGACACTTAAACGATTAATTTTTATATCTTTACTTTGTCTTCTTTCACTGCTAAACGGAGAAAATCTCAAGTTTACCCGCAAAATTTATATGAAATAACTATCCAGAGCTCTTAAAATATAAGCAGTATTAAATTAT
>CAYJHK010000186.1:0-4306 GCA_964369515.1 uncultured Desulfovibrionaceae bacterium | reverse complement strand
CTCAAACTCCCCCCATCCTCTCAAAACGCTTTTATTATTGTAGTTTTTAGTGAACTACAGATTGCATTCTTGAAAGATTAGGATAAAAGTTTATATTTCAACGTCAATTCAATAGACTTACCTGTATAAAATTATATTTAATCAGCCTTTCCTTAACAACCTGCTGCAAAAGTCAATTCCGCATGGGCTGTTCAGTGCGGCATAACATAATTTAAGACCATCAGCACCATTGGCAAGATTACCAACAAAAATAAGTCTACGCAATAATTGCAAAACGGGCAAGCCCCAATTTATACTTAATAAAAAACATGCATACACGGGAAAAATATAAATAAAATATAGGTGCTTAACCATTATTCAAGATGTCTGCACAATTCAAAAAGGCATGGATTGCCGCGTCGCTTCGCTCCTCGCAATGACTTGATATTATAACGAAAGTCATTGCGAGCGAAGCGAAGCAATCCATGTATTTTATCAGATTTAAGAATTGTGCAGAGGTCTCTTATTCATAAGCAACCCGCACCATTGCGCAACGCTCTTCAGCTGCTTTTCCACCGATTGCGGACCTGTACCACCAGGGGTATTGCGCCGCAAAACAGCTGCCTTATAATCCAAAACAGCATAGACATCTTCTTGAATTTCTTGACAAATACCTTGCAAATCCGCTAAAGCCATATCCTCAAGCCCCATGCCTTTTTCTTCGGCAAGCGCAACACAAGCCCCGGTGATATGATGCGCCCTGCGAAAGGCTATGCCCTTGGTCACAAGATAATCGGCAAGTTCGGTGGCATTCAAAAATCCTGCCTTACAAGCGGCATACATACGCTCAGGACGAAATGTCAATGCCTCCAACATGGCGCACATCAATTGCAACGAACTGCGCAGCGTCTTATCCGCATCCAAAAAAGGTTCCTTATCTTCCTGCAAATCCCGATTATACGTTAAAGGAAGACCCTTCAACGTCGTCAGCAAAGCCAGCAAATCACCATACACACGCCCCACCTTTCCACGCATAAGCTCAGCCACATCAGGATTTTTCTTTTGCGGCATAATGGAAGAACCGGTGGCATATTCATCGGGCAAAGCAATAAAACCAAAATTCGGATTGGCCCACAGCAAAATTTCCTCACAAAAACGTGAAAGGTGCATCATGGTACAAGACGCCACAAATAAAGCCTCAGCCAAATAATCTCTGTCAGCCACCGCATCCATGGAGTTTTGAAACACCCCGTACATCTGTAATTCCTCAGCCACAGAAGCAGGATCAAGTGCATACGTCGTACCGGCCAGCGCCGCCGCTCCCAAGGGCGAAATCCGCACCCGTAATTCACACTCTTGCATTCGCTCACAATCACGCTGAAACATGGCCGCATAAGCCAGCAAATGCTGCGCAAGACAAACAGGCTGCGCCGGCTGCAAATGCGTATATCCCGGTAAAATCGTATCTCGATGCTCCTGTGCTCGCTGCGCAAAAACAGCCACCAAGGAACGTGTCAACACAATCCATTCACGTAACTTATCAGAAACAAATAAACGAAATGCCAACCCCACCTGATCATTACGACTGCGTCCGGTATGCAATTTCTTGCCCACATCACCCACAATTTCCGTGAGGCGTGACTCAATATTCATGTGCACATCCTCAAGCGCAACCTTCCACTCAAAATCACCGCTCTCAATCTCAAGGCGCACAGCCTCAAGGCCATCTATGAGCTCCTTCGCCTCTTGCTCGGTAAGAATACCCTGCCGTGCAAGCATGGCCGCATGTGCCTTGGAACCGGCAATGTCATGCGCATACAAGGCTTTATCAAAGGAACAAGATTCCGTATACGCCGCCACAGCCTGCGCAGGCCCCGCAGCAAAACGTCCACCCCATGCCGTATTCTTGGAAGAAATATCTTCAAATGATTTTTTTGACATATCTGTTTTTTATGTGGTTATTACCATTAATTTTTCTGGGGAAAACCTTTTGTGAACAAAAGGTTCTTCCCCAGACCCCTTTCCAAAAAACTTTCACGCGAATTTTTCTTAGGAAAAATTCTTTAAAGTATATTTTAATACAGTAAGTTAGCTTAAACTCATTGCTTATAACTTCTGAAGGTTCATTTTCAAACGCATACCGGCCATGGTACGCAAACGCAAGCCGTCAAGGCGGATAAAGCCTGAGGCATCTTTTTGGTCATACGCTCCTTCATCATCTTCAAAGGTAGCCAAATCATGGGAAAATAAACTGTAAGGCGACGTGCGGCTCATGGGCCACGCATTGCCCTTATAAAGCTTCAAAGTCACGCTTCCCGTCACATACTCTTGCGCTTTATCCATAAGTGCTTGCATAACTTCACGTTCCGGCGCAAACCAGAAACCGTCGTAAATGGTGGTGGAATATCTTGGAACCAAGAGATCGCGCGTGGCAAGCACTTCACGGTCAAGGCATAAACCCTCAAGGTCACGGTGCGCTGTGTAGAGAATGGTGCCCCCGGGAGTCTCATAAACCCCACGGCATTTCATACCAACCACACGGTTTTCCACCATATCAAGACGTCCGATACCATGCTTGGCACCCAGCGTATTCAAATGCTTAATAATAGTAGCCGGCGACATATTCTCACCATCCACAGCCACAGGATTACCCCGTTCAAAGCTTATGGTAATAAGTTCAGGTGTATCCGGTGCTTTTTCTATGGGTACACACAATCTATGGCACAAGGCATCGGGAAAAGCTTGCGGATCCTCCAGCTCCGAACCTTCGAAGCTGCAATGGAGCATATTTTCATCCATACTGTACCGCTTGGCGGCGGAAGAAATGGCAATATTATGTTTTTCCGCAAAAGCATTGAGAGCGGTACGAGACATCAAATCCCATTCACGCCACGGCGCAATAACACGAATGTCCGGCGCAAGCGCATTGACGGAAAATTCAAAACGCACTTGGTCATTCCCCTTACCCGTGGCACCATGGGCAACAGCCATCGCCCCTTCCTTACGTGCGATTTCCACAAGACGCTTGGCAATAAGCGGACGAGCAATGGCCGTACCAAGCAAATAACGGCTCTCGTATAAACCACAAGCACGCATCATGGGAAAAACATAGTCACGGGCAAAATCTTCTCGTAAATCTTCCACATAGGCCTTGCTGGCACCGGTTTTTAAGGCCTTTTCCTCAATACCCGACAAATCCTCACTCTGCCCCAAATCGGCAGTCATGGTTATGACTTCACAATTATACGTTTCCATAAGCCACTTTAAAATAACCGATGTATCAAGACCACCGGAATACGCAAGCACGACTTTATTAATTTTTGACATAATAAACCTCTATATGTTTCGTTGTATATTTTAAATGTTTCTCTAAGTTACATAAATACCATATAAATTTATTTACTAAGGAAGTATACCCTTCCGCTCACGTTCCCTTTCTTTCACGTTCCCTTTCTTTCACGTTCCATTGTCAGCAAAAACTCCTTCATTTCAAGACCGCCGGCATAACCCACTAGCTTTCCCGAAGCACCAATGACACGATGGCAGGGAACGATAATAGAAATGGGATTTTTATTGTTGGCAAGCCCCACGGCACGGCAAGCCTTAGCATTGCCCACAGCCACAGCGATATCTTTATAAGACCTTGTTTCTCCGTAAGGAATATCGCAAAGGGCTTGCCATACTTTTTTTTGAAAATCCGTACCCGTAAGTTTGTAGGGTACGTCAAAATGCTTCCTCTTTCCGGAAAAATATTCACTCACTTGCGCATGAGCTGCATCGCTCAGTGCTGTTCTTGTTCCAAAATCCTCAATGGTGACATGATGGATTTTCTTCAAAAAAACTATGTGCTCATCCACCGAAACGATTTTCAAAAAACCGAGAGCTGTTTCATAAATGGCAAAATCATGCATGGTAGTCTCAAAGCTAAAAAGCGTACTTCAAAATATTAAATAATGTTACCGTCCTACTACAAAACTCAATTCCGCACAGGCTGTTAAAAAAGTGCCAGATACAAGGAAGTTAAACAATCCAAGGTGCGATATGTATACAGACATACATGAGCAGTTTGGATTGTTTAACTGACGCAGTAGATGGCACTTTTTCAACAGCCTAACACAGAACAACAGTCTACTTACAGTTACCTTACAGTTCGCTCAAAATGAGTAAGATGCAAGGAAGGCGAAGTTTTTTGCGAAGGGAGTGTATCCAGAAAACATACTCGACCGGAGCAAAAAACAAGCCTGACGCAGCAGATTGCTCATTTTCAGCGAACTGTTACGTTCTGTAGTCGGCATTGCAGGTTACATAGGCATGGGAGAGATCCGAA
>CAYJHK010000185.1:0-4354 GCA_964369515.1 uncultured Desulfovibrionaceae bacterium | reverse complement strand
GTGCTTGACTGCCCTCGCAGTCAAGATAGTAATTTCAACTGAAATTACTATAAAAGCTGAGTAAAAGCAATCGCCACAAAATATAAAAATAAAAATGAGGTCAGTATGCATCCTTTACTTATGGAAATTTTACCGTTAATACATAAGGGTTATTGTTGCAGCCAATTGCTAATGCATATTTTTTTGCAGAGCGTAGGCGAAGAAAATCCTCAGTTGGTGCGATCCATGCACGGTCTATGTATTGGCATGGGGGGGCAAGAGGGATCTTGCGGTTTGTTGCCGGCAGGTGCTTGTATTTTAAGCCTTATTGCCGGGCGAGGACATGATGAAGACATGGCGCATCCTGCGTTTATGCCCATGGTGGAGGAGTATCACACATGGTTTGTCACTCACAGCAAAACCAGCGGTAAATGTTCTGAATTACTCGCTTCTTTTCAGCAACAAAAACAAGAAGCCCTGAGCCAAAACAGCAGTGCCGGGCATAGCCTTTGCGGTAAGTTATTGGCTGATTGCTGGGAAGAAATCTGTACTATTGTGGAAAGTTACTCCATGGAGATGGAGCTAAAGCCTTAAGTTCTCTTATGAAATTATTACAAAAAACACAGAGCCTGTGCCCCGTATGCCTGCGTACTTTAGATGCTTATTATGTAGCTTATGATACGCAAAAAGAACGCCATGTGTATTTTGAAAAAAACTGTCCGCAGCATGGGCATTTTTCCGTTCCGGCATGGATAGCAAAGCCCAACGTGCCAAGTTTTGAACAGTGGTGCCAAGGCGCAAAATCCGGCTTAAAGACCGGTGAAAAATCAGGACAAACAGCAAATGTACTGGCGAGTGACTCCACATGTCCACACAGCTGCGGCCTTTGCGCCGAACACGTTAACCGAAGCTGTTGCGTGCTGCTGGAAGTGACAAAAAATTGTAATATGTCCTGCCCCATTTGTTATGCCGGTGCAAGTTTGCATAAACAAAACGATGATTTAACACTCACTGAAATTGATAATCGTTTAACGTGGCTTATGCAAAATGCCGGCGTAGTCAATATTCAAATTTCAGGCGGCGAACCTACTACTCGTGAAGATTTGACGCAAATTATTTCCCTTGTACACGCAAAGGGCTTTGATTTTGTGCAGCTGAATAGCAACGGCCTACGCCTTGGCTGTGCGCACAGCGGTGAACAATATGCGCATACACTTAAAGCTGCCGGACTTAATCTTGTTTATTTACAGTGGGATGGGATGGATTCGCACACTTACACCTCCTTACGGGGTGCGGACTATGTGGCAAGCAAGGAACGTGCGCTCAACAACTGTCTTAAAGCGCAACTGCCTGTATTATTGGTGGTTACGTTGGTGCGTGGCGTAAATGATCACCTCCTTGGCGACATATTGCACAAGGCGTTGAGCCAAGGTCCGTTGGTGCGTGGCATTCACATTCAGCCTGTGGCCTCCTTCGGGCGTTATCCTTGGGAGCAGGCCGCTGCGCCGAGGCTGACTTTACCTGAAGTTTTACATGCCCTTGAGAGTCAAAGTAAGTCCATGCTCAAAGCCGAACATTTTCATCCTCCGCAATCAGAACATGCCTTGTGTTCGTTCAGCGCCGTTTACGATAGAAATGCAGAATATGGCCTTGTGCCTGTACATGCTGATGGTGGTGCTTGTTGCAAAACCGCTGAAAGTCATCGAGAAAATTATGGGGAAAGTCAACTAGCACCTGCCATCGTTGCCCGTGAATTTGTGGCTAAACATTGGGCAGGTGAAAACACCTTTCAACCGCAAGGCGTACAGGACGATTTTGATCGCTTCCTGAAAAAAAACACCTTTCAACAGCGTTTTACCGTGTCCTGCATGGCTTTTCAAGACAGTTATTCCGTGGATTTGGCACGCTTGCGGGCTTGTCATATTCACATTGCCGAAAGCGATGCACGCCTTATGCCTTTTTGTGCCTATAACCTCACCTCAAGTCAAGGTTTTCCACTCTATAGAAATCGAGAAAATATACATGTTTAAAACAACAACGCAGGCAAAGTATACGTCTTGTGTGCTGGATTTGTGGCTGGAAAAAAAATTGCCCGTGTGCACAGAAAATGCCTCTGTAGACTTCAAAACACGTCTCTATGCCGAACAGTGGCGGCGGCTTTGTGCGACTCTTGAGTATGCAAAAAATAATTCATCCTACTATTCCAAAAGCTTGGCGCATATATTGCCCAAGGAATTTACAGCAAAAGACCTGCACAGCCTGCCCTGCATTACAGCACAAGATCTGCAACATTGGGAGCAATTTTTATGCACCTCCCTTGGAAATATTGAGCGCATGGTCAGCTTGCAGACCTCAGGAACCACCGGCAATGCCAAGCGCATCGCTTTTAGTGAGCAGGATTTAGCCGCCACTGTGGATTTTTTTGGCGTCGGTATGAGCCAATTATTGGCAGCGCAGCAAAAATTATTGGCACTGTGGCCGGGTGCGCATTTGCCTCAAGGTGTTACGTCGCTCTTGCGTACTGCCCTTGAACCTCAAGGTATTGAAGTCATAGCAACAAATCCGGCTGTGACCGTGCAAAGCCTCAAGGCTGAACTCATGGAGCACAATGTGCATTGCGTCGTTGGTGCGCCAAGTCAGCTGCTTGTGCTGGCCGAATTATTGGAAAATGATGAGTATATATTTGAAATTACAGAGCATTTACGCAAGCACTCTCAAAGGCTCGCATTGCACTCCATACTCAGCAGCGGAGAGCATGTGCCCCCTTCCTTGGAAAATGCATTTAAACGTTTAAATTTATTACATCTTGACCATTACGGTATCACAGAAATGGGGTACAGTGCCGGAGTTGAATGTCCGGCAAAAAACGGCTACCATTTACGAGAGCTGGACGTGTACATCGAAATTCTTGCCATTGATAGCGATACTCCCGTTGCCGACGGTACGCTCGGTGAAATTGTAGTCACCACCCTTTTACGTGAGGCTATGCCGCTTATCCGCTATCGTACCGGTGATGCAGCACGGTTTATTACTTCGCCTTGCCCTTGCACCAGCCCCTTACGCCGTCTTTCGCCCATTGCCGGCCGCATTAACCGGCAAGGCACCAACTATAACATTATACATTGCCATAAAGGAAATCTCCATGAAAGAACTACTCACGCAACTTTGTGATTTACTGAAGAATAATACGCCGCTCGTCTTGGTGAGCGTTGTGGAACATCAAGGCTCCACCCCCCGTGGCGGCGGATCTAAAATGCTCGTAACCGATCAAGGGCTGTATGCCGGAAGCATTGGCGGCGGGCTTGCCGAAGGCTTATGCCTTGAACAATGCGCACAAGTACTTGCAAGTAAACAAGCGCACATGAAACATTTCGACCTTACCGGACATATGGCGGCACAAAGCGAAATGATTTGCGGCGGTGCCCTGGATGTACTGCTTTGTCCCCTTAGTGGCGAAAAAGATCTGGCCTTTTACGAAACATTGTTGCAACATTTGAACGAGCACACGGTCTATGCCCTTCAATGTGTTGATGATAATGGAAAAGTATCTCGAGCCTTGCAAGTGAACGGTGAGTGGCTCAGCGGTATTTGGGACACAGGCACGCTTAATAAAAACGCCAAGGATGACCTATTGCACAAGTTGCCTCAAGGCGAAGAAAGTAAATATTTACAAGCAGAAAGCTGCGTCATCGAAAAGTATACTTCGCCATGGAATATGCTCATCCTCGGCGGCGGGCATATTTCTCGTCCCACCGCCACCATAGCGCACCTCACCGGTTTTGAAGTCAACGTTATGGACGATAGGGCAGAGTTTTCACAAAAAGAACGCTTCCCCAGCGCACATAATACCTACACCGTACCTGAATTTGAAAACTGCTTCGACCTCTGCCCACCCACAAGCAATACATGCCTCATTATTGTCACTCGTGGACACGTACACGACAAAAGCGTTTTGCAGCAAGCACTGGCCACCAAGGCTTCATATATCGGAATGATTGGAAGTAAACGAAAAAAACAAGAAGTATATAACGCCTTACTCGCCGAAGGGATAAGCCAAGAGCAACTCGATAAGGTTAAATGCCCCATCGGAATCAGCATTAATGCCCAAACTCCGGAAGAAATCGCCGTAAGCATTGTAGCTGAATGCATTGAACATAAGCGAAAGAGCATTCTTAATAAATAGTCGTCACTGAAAAAGAGATTAATCATTTGAAATAAAAGTAATTTTTAGTTAAATATACAAATAAAAATTTTTAATTTTATACTGTTAACATGTTTTTCAGTGACGACTAAATAGATGTGGCTATTGCCTTTAGTCAGTTTTTTTTGTGGGGGGAACTTTTGCTTGCGCCAAAAAGTTCCCCCCACACCCCCC
>CAYJHK010000184.1:0-4356 GCA_964369515.1 uncultured Desulfovibrionaceae bacterium | reverse complement strand
GATTTTCGGTCGCATTGACTAACGTCAACGCTCCAAAGACCTTGCGCAATGAATTACGCAGAGGTCTTGAATAGCCAAAAGTAAATGCGAGAATAACTGTGAGAGTAACTGTGAGAGCAATATGAGTCTTGATTATTTACCCGATATGCTTAGCAATGCCCTGCGCAATACCACGTCCATTGATGTGCGTGGGCGTGTGGTGCAGGTGGTTGGTACCATCATCAAGGCCATTGTGCCCGGAGTGAAGGTTGGGGAACTGTGCACTTTGCGCTGTCCGTGGAGCGGTACGAGCATGGAAGCCGAAGTGGTGGGATTTTTAGCGGATGCGGCTCTTTTAACACCTTTGGATGATATTCAAGGCATTTCGGCATCAACGGAAGTCATTCCGTCAGGCGATGTACACAAAGTACCTGTGGGGAAATGCTTGCTTGGGCGTGTGCTCGACGGGCTTGGGCGTCCCATCGACGAGGGAGAACCCTTGCGCCCCGACGGGCATTATCCTGTGTATGCCGAACCGCCAAATCCCTTGAAAAGACGTATCATTAATAAGCCCGTATCCTTGGGCTTGCGTGTGCTTGATGGTCTGCTCACCTGCGGCGAAGGACAGCGCATGGGCATTTTTGCCGCTGCCGGCGGTGGTAAGAGTACCCTGCTTTCTTGTTTGACCAAGGGGGCGGATGTGGATGTTACCGTGCTTGCGCTTATTGGCGAGCGTGGTCGTGAAGTGCGTGAATTCATTGAGCATGACCTTGGCGAAGACGGATTAAAGAAGGCCGTGCTTGTGGTGGCAACGTCGGATAGGTCGGCCATGGAACGCCTTAAGGCAGCCTATGTAGCTACAACCATTGCCGAATATTTCCGTGACCAAGGCAAGAGCGTTCTTCTGCTCATGGATTCCGTCACCCGTTTTGGGCGTGCCTTGCGTGAAATAGGGCTTGCCGCCGGTGAGCCACCAACACGGCGAGGTTTTCCGCCTTCCGTGTTTTCAAGTCTCCCAAAACTTATGGAACGTGCCGGAAATTCTGACAAAGGATCCATCACTGCCCTATATACGGTGCTGGTGGAAGGCGACGACATGACCGAACCCATTGCCGACGAAACTCGCTCGATTTTGGACGGACACATAGTTCTTTCACGAAAATTGGGAGCCGCAAATCATTATCCGGCCATTGATGTGCTTGCCAGCGTAAGCCGTGTGATGAATGCCATTGCAAAGCCGGAACATAAACAAGCGGCGAGTGAATTGCGCAAACTCATGGCAAAATATCAAGAAATCGAACTACTTTTGCAGATTGGAGAATATAAAGCAGGTGTGGACCCACATGCCGACCGTGCCATAAAAAAAATGAATGCCATCAACGCCTTTTTACAGCAAGGTACGCATGAATACAGCAGCTATGAGACGACGCTTGCGGCGCTCATGGAACTTGTCCAATAAGGTTTTACTCTATGAGTTATCCATTGGAATCCCTGCTGAATTTGCATAAACATCGGGAAACATTGGCACAACGCAAATTGCAAACGCAACGTGCTCTGCTTAAGCAGGCCGAAGCCGAAGAGCGACACTGTCACGAGCTGTGGCAGGATTTTGCGGCGCAGCGACCGAAGCAGGAGGAAGCTTGCTTTTCCGGCATTCAGCATAAGGAAATTCCTCAACAAGATTTGGAGAAGTTCTTTGCCCACATAGCCAGCTTGCGTACCCATGAATTGGCCTTGCACGATGAGGCCATAGCCGCCACACAAAACCGTGAACAGGCACAGGCACTTCTTGATGAACTGCTTGAGGCACATAGGCAATGCTTAAAAAATGTTCAAAAGTTTCATGAACATCGAGAAGTATGGCGAGCGGATGCGCAAAAAAAAGCTGCCGATGCCGAAGAGAAAGAATTGGAAGATATTCGCTACGCAGCAAAGGACTATTTTTGACAATTCATTGAAATAAGCCTGACGCAACTAAAGACCGAAAGAAAATCTAAGAACGTCTCCTCAAAAATACGAGTAATTATATGACACATATGCCTCCCATACATGCAAAAAATACGCAGCTTGATAAGCAGAACAAGAATGCGCACACATCGCCCCATGGCGGCGATGCAATGACATCTTCACAAGCCACCTCTGCTGCTGCCTTTAAAGAAAAGATGGCGCAAAAAAGTGTACCCGACGGAACTTCTTCGCAAGAAAACGACCTTAAAAATACGAAAACAACGGTTGCAACTACAATAAATAAAATGGTACCCGATAGAGCAGGAGCACTTTTAGAACGACTGACGCAAAAAAAATCCTCAGGCGACAAAGATGCGCATGAATTTGAATTTGCTCCATCGACAACACCTTCTCGCAACGATAAAGAAAAGGTACAACATGAGCGTGATATACTCCCCCCGGACGCTTCCGTACCCTCGTCCCTGTTTTCATTGCGTGATCGCTTAAATCCCACGAACACGAGTTCGCAAAATACAAAGGTGGAAGCCCAAAACATTCAGGCCACTGCCGCCGCCACCCGTCAAGAGAGCGTGGACTTATTGCAAGCCTTGTCCTCACGTATTCTTGTATCCACACCAAGGGCAGACGGTTCCAAGGAAGTGCATATACACATAAAAAATGACCTCCTGCCGCAAACGGAAGCACGCTTGCAGCTCAATGGTAATCAACTGCAAGTCAACTTGGTGTGTGCGGATATGAATACAGCCAACTTCCTTACACAAAATGCCGCTTCATTACAAAATGTTTTGGCTCAAAAGCATGTTGGCGACGTGACTGTTACAGTGACCGACGGCAATGCGACGCAGTCCGACCGTGCCGGACAAGACGGCGATCGGGGCAGCGGAGACGGACGTTCTCGACAACAGCGAAATATTTATGATGAAATGCAAGATTAATCTATTTATGAGAGGTAAATAATATATGGACACCGTCGCACAATTGCCCATGGAGTCCATGAGCAACGTCCACATGACCTGCGTCAATAGGTTGTTTGGCGGACGTAGTCATGTCAACCTAGAACTGCCACAAGGGCAATACATTCTTGCTTGGAATGTTATCGCCCCCAAAATGCGCTATGCCTGCGCCCTCCATCTGTCATGTGGCGGCGAGAGTGTCAGTATATATTTGGACGACTACGCTCCCTTATGCAATGCGCAAGGTATGCCAAGCGAGGCTTTATTGCGCACTATGCCAAGCAATCTTGTGTGTACTGCGCTCAATGTGATGCTTGAACCTTTTTTGCGACAAGCCTCGGAATTTTTTGGTAAAATTTGCAATGTGCAGGCTATCCGTCTCCATGATGAACATACACCGCTAGAACCCGAAGTTACGCAAGGGAAGAACGATGCGACCGGTTTTGGCTTCACACTTCGCCAAGAGCAGAATAACACCTGCGTCCACGCACTCTTGGTGGTGGATGCCGCTTCTTACTTCATGGAAAGATTGAGTATGTATTGGCAGGAAGAAGCGGCAGCACAGCACCGCCCCCTGTCGCATATACCCTTACGCTTTACGCCCGTTTTAGACCGCTTCACCCTACCCTATGCTGCCTTAAAACATTTACAACGCAATGCCTGCTTTTTCGGCGCGCGTCAACTGGAATTTCCCGTGCAGATACGCTGCTATGTGGGAAAAAAAAATTATTTTCTCGGAACTTACGACAAGACAACCCTACGCATGGAAGGAATATATATGACTGACGAAAACACAGCACACGACACTTTGCCCCAGTCTTCTGAACAGACTTTTGAAAGGGGTCTAACCGGATCGTTTAACCCCGAAAATATCCCCGTCACCGTAACCTTTGCCCTCGACAGCAGAGAACTTACCGTGGGTCAGGTGGCAGCCATGCAGGCTGGCGAAGTCTTCCTTACGAGCTGCGATGCCGACGAACCCGTCTCAGTGCTGGTGAACGGGCAATGCATGGGCAAAGGCAGGCTGGTCAGTGTCGGAGGGCGTGTGGGGGTGCAAATCTTGAGCATCAACACAGCGACGGAATAGACGCATAAAGACCTCTACGCAATTCATTGCGCAAGGTCTTTGGAGCGTTGACGTTAGTCAATGCGACCGAAAATCAAGAATAGGCGGAGCTTTGCTTCGCCGTTAAGTGATTGATTTTCGTGCCTTTACCTCTGCACACTCTTTTTTTGTATGCAGAGACAAAATCATATTTCGCACATAAAGCTATATAAGAAAATAATTGTGCAGAGGTCTTACATATGGGCACATACGATCCCTTCATGCTGGTTTTTGGGCTTTTGGCCCTTTCCATTGCGCCTTTTTTACTGATGGTGGCCACGTCCTATCTGAAGCTTGTCATCGTATTTTCGCTCATTCGCAATGCTCTCGGCGTACAGCAAGTGCCGCCGA
>CAYJHK010000183.1:0-4423 GCA_964369515.1 uncultured Desulfovibrionaceae bacterium | reverse complement strand
CAACGCTCCAAAGACCTTGCGCAATGAATTGCGCAGAGGTCTTAAATTAGAATCAATGCCGTGGTATATCTGTGGGGCTTACCACACAAGTCCCACACCGTCATTGGGCATTTTCTGCCGTAAAACACAAAACCTCCACCTGTATAACACATTAAAATAAAACAATATCATCTTTGGTACACTCTTTGAATATCAAAAAACAACAAGGAGTATACCATGCAAATTATGCCCACCACATCGACTGACGCAAGCCAACAAAGTTATTTCGATTTGTTTTCACAAAGCAATACTACCGATAGTTTTGCCGAAGAATTGCAACGCCAACAAGCAGCGCGCGATGCTGTCGCCAATAACGAAAGTCATTCCGTGCAGGTGGCCTTGGATTCAAGCCCTACGGTTTCGCCCTTGCAACAAGCTCCTTACAATCTTACCAGCGATGACGGTGTCACCTACACAGCCGATGAAGTTCTCTTCACCCAGCAAGAGCTTGAAACCTTGCTGAGCGATCTGCTTAAAAAAGGCGCCCCCGAAGAAACTCTTGACGAATTACGCAAGCTTGCCGAGCAACCCGGCGGTTCCAGTCTTGCCGAAATAAGAGCGGCCGTGCAAAACGAGCGTACCTATCCTGCCCTGTCCAAGGACGAAAGCAAGGCATTGGAAACCCTTGCCGGCAAAATAGATCCCAGCGGTAAATTATATGGGAGCATCCTTGGCAATTTAAGTGCCAACGACGGTAAGGGTGTACTCGAAGCCATTGTACAGGGTATGAACAACCTTGGCGGTCGTCAAGTCAGCTTTGAAAAAGGCGAAATGGCTGTGCTTAGCAAGGCCATCGGGCTTTCGGAAAAGTCCGCTGCGCAATTGCTCAACTCCTTTGGTAACGGAAATGCGGTAAGTCTTAATCAAACGCAACTCACCGCCTTTCTCGCCCCAGCTTTCAGTGATTTTAATCTTGAAAAAACCAATCAAGAACAGCTTGGCAAAGCTCTTGATGCCACCCTTGGCGAAATAACCAAGAAGGCCAAGGAACGCATGGAGTTGGAAAAATCCGCCTCCGAGCTTTCCGCACGCACGGTGGAACAAAGCAAGACGCTCATAGAGAAGACGGTGCTTGAAAATGTCAACAACACTTTGGAAGATACCCGTCTTTCCCAAGAAGGTAGACAGGCTGCGCAAAAGCTGACCTCTGAAAACATTCACCATGATGATAAGAGTGAAAAAAGCACCCTTACGCACAGCAACGCCATGCGAGAAAAGCTCACGGAAAAAATTTCGGAACAACCAAATGACGGCAAACTTGCCGATATGGCTGCCAAAAAGAATGAAGCCATGGAAAAAGCTCAGCACGATGAAAGCTTTGGCAATGCCCATAAGGATGCGCAAGATAAGAAGAACGACACTTGGGGACAGCTTTTGCAGAAAAATGAAACGCCGACTGACAGCAGCACTGCCAAGAACGTCACCACGCCCATACTTGGCATTGGCGGCCTGAGTGCCCTGCAAGATGCGCAAGCACATGCGCAAAGCCAAGCGCAGGCAAATCGGCAAAGTCTAGCCCAGCAAGCCCAGCAGGCGGCGGCGCAAGTGGAGCGAGCCATGCTCACAGCCGCCAAGGACGGTACCAAGAGTCTTGAATTGCAATTGCATCCGCAGGAACTGGGAGCATTAACCATTATTCTCACCTCTCGTAATGGTGAAGTTAGTGCCATGTTACGCTCTGAGAAAAGCGAAACTACAGAGATGCTGAATAAGCAAGTGGATCAAATCCGCACGCAACTGGAAAGTCAAGGCATTAAGATTGATAAATTGGAAGTACAAACCGGAACCAAGGATCAAGCGTCCAATTCCGATATGTGGGATAGTTTGCAGCAGCACAATAAGAGACAGGAAGAAACTGCCCAGCGTGAACATTTTGAGCGGATGCGTAATCTCGCAAATGTACGAAATAGTGACACAAGCGTAAACTCTTCCACTTTGGAACGCAATATGCATAATGAAGCACATATGGCAAGAAATGCCACCCAATCATTGTATATTGTAGCATAACACAGGGAGAATATTATGTCAGCTCTAGCATCCGTCACCGCAAGTACTTCTACAGGAACATCCGCCACCACTCAAACGAGCGGCAGTGAACTTGACAGAGAAGCTTTCATGCTTTTGTTGGTCACCCAATTTCAATATCAGGATCCGCTCAATCCCATGGAAGATAAAGAATTTATTGCCCAATTGGCACAATTCTCCAGCCTTGAGCAAATGATGAACTTAAACGAAAGTATGGAAGGTTTGACCACGGCCACCAAGAATCAAGAAATGATTAACGCCACTTCCTATATCGGTAAGAACATCGATATGACCGGTAATACGGTAAGTAAGGCCACGGATGCAACTACCAAGGAGACCACCGTATCCGGCTTGCGCTACGCCCTTGGCGAGACTGCCGTGTCGGCCACCGTGAATGTCTTTGACAGCAACAGACAAATTGTGGCCAGCTACAAGCTTCCGGCACAAGCTCCGGGAACGCACGAATTTAATTGGGACGGACTTACCAGCCAAGGTACAGCTGCTCCCGACGGCAACTACACCGTCATTCCTGTCTTCCTCAATGCGGAAGGCGAGAGCATACAATATGACAGCGTGGTGGACGGCTTGGTTAACGGCGTCATTACGGACAATGGTATCACCTACTTGCAGTTGGCTGATGGACGCAACACCGCCCTTGCCGATGTGCGCCGTGTTTCTGAACCACGAGTGGTGGATACAACTACAGCAGCCACCGACAATGATGCGGATGAAGACGAAGAGAATAACGAAAATAGCTCTGCCAGCACTGAAAGCGGCGTAAGTACCGAAACTACTCCGGAGACGAACACCGAAACTAGTAGTGGTACTACAACCACAGAAGGCGGAACAACTACCGATACGGGAACAGGAACAGAGACAACCACCGGCTAACACATAGCGATGTTACCGGCATAGTATAAAATTTTCGCCGCCAAGGGTAAAGCTTGGTAGCACACAAGACCAATGGAGGTTAATATGGGATTATCAGCTAGTTTGTGGACAAGCGTTTCGGGACTGCTTGCACACGGTGAAAAAATGAATGTTGTCGGTAACAACTTGGCCAACGTAAGTACCATAGGCTTTAAGTCGCAACGCATGGACTTTGAAGATTTTATCTATAAAAATCAATTTACTTCCGGTGGCACTGACCAAGTGGGTCTGGGTGTTGGCGTCAACGCCATCATCGGTGACTTTTCGCAAGGCGCCTTTGAACTGACCAATTCAGCCACCGACCTTGCCATTGCCGGATCGGGCTTCTTTAAAGTGGTCAATCAATCCACGGGTTCTGATTATTACACCAGAGCCGGTAACTTCAACTTCAATGCCGAAGGTTATCTGACCTTGCCCAGCGGCGAAGTGCTGCAAGGCTGGCAAGTGGATAATAATACCAATCCATTGCCTGCTTCGGGTATTAATCCTGTGGTGCGAGAAGATGAGGGAATTAAAACCATTGGTGAGGCTACGGACATCCGTCTGAACACGTGGACCATATTGCCCAAGGCCACAACCAAGGTGGATTTTTCAGTAAATCTTTCCACGAATTTGAGTAATGACCGCAGTGTGAGCACAGACAATCCATTCTTTGCCATGGCCGATAATTGGAACGGTAAGGAAGCCATTGAAAATGGTACTTCACCCCTTTCTTCGGAGGCTTACGAATATTCTGCGCCCATTAAGGTCTATGATGAAGGCGGTAAGGAGCATACTTTAACTACATATTTTGACCGTGTGCCCACAGAAAATGATGAGGGCGAGTCCTTAATAGATGGTTTACCCACCGGCTATCAAATTTATGAGTATATGCTCACCATGAACCCTGAAGACGACGCTCGTACCTTTGGCGGAACCTATAATGAAACAACGGGCGTTTTAACGGGGGCCACCAACTTCAAAGATACAGAAGCTGCCGGCATCCTCATGAAGGGTACCATGATCTTCAACTCTTCCGGTGAACTGGTCAGCCAGACTGCTTACACCTATATGGGGAATACGGATTTTGAGAAAGGGCAAACCATTAAACCTTTGGATGCGAATGGTGATGCTTTAGAATATGGGAAAAATTTTGAAGGTACTGGTGGAGCGGTTACCTTTCCAACTGATCCTACAGCCGCTGACTATGCTACTGATCTTGCTACGTATAACACTGCGTATGATACTATGCTTAATGAAAAAACTCTAGGCCACCCCGATTCAGATTTATCATGGCAGCCAACGGCAGTATCCGATGAAGGTTATCCCTTATTTGTGGCGAACTTTTCCGGTCAGCCCATGGCCAATGCTGTGGGGCAATCCAAGACGGATACTGACCAGACACGCTCCAAGGATGCCAATGACATTTGGATAGAGTTTGACCTTGGTT
>CAYJHK010000182.1:0-4440 GCA_964369515.1 uncultured Desulfovibrionaceae bacterium | reverse complement strand
GGGGAAGGGGAAGCTTTTGGGCTTTGGCAAAAGTTCCCCTTCCCCCCTCAAGAAAGTAATTAATCAGTGTTTCCTTAACTTAAAATACTATACAAATAATTAATCAGTGTTTCCTTAATGTGCATCGCCCCATGATGTGCCAACACCCCAATCAACCAACAATGGAACGAGCAGTTTTTCATTGTTTAACTGTACGTTTTCCATGAGTGTGGCCACACGTTCTCCGGCCTCTTTCGCCGAATTTTCAGGCGCTTCGATGACTAATTCGTCATGCACTTGCAAGCAAAGCTTTGCATTTAGCTTGGCAAGTTTTTCATCGCCGGCCACTGCAAGCATGGCAAATTTAATAATATCTGCTGCCGAGCCTTGAATGACGGTGTTGATGGCTTGCCGGCGTGCCAGAGCCGATTTCATGTTGTTGTCGGAGTAAATATCGGGTAAGGGGCGGCGGCGTCCTGTGAGTGTGGTCACATAGCCTTTTTCTTTTGCGCTGTGCTCAATACTTTCATAAAATATCTTTAATTGCCCAAGATGTTTGAAGTAATGTTCGATAAAGTTTTTTGCTTCTTGAGTGCTGATATGCAATTCTTGCGCTAATTTTTGTGCGCCCATGCCATAAATGAGACCGAAATTGATGGTTTTGGCGTTGCGTCGTTCGTCGGCGGTTACCTCGGCTATATTTTTATTATAGATAAGCGCAGCGGTATTGGTGTGAATATCCATATTGTTTTGAAAGGCTTGCAATAAAACAGGATCTTTTGACATATGTGCCAGCACACGCAATTCCACTTGTGAATAGTCAGCAGAAATAAGTAGATGCGCCTCTTGGGGTATAAAGCATGTGCGCATACGCTTGCCAAGGTCGCCACGGATGGGAATGTTTTGCAAATTGGGATTGCTGGAGGACAATCGTCCCGTTGCCGTTGACCATTGATTAAAATGGCTATGAATTCGGGAGTTTTCGTCCATGAGTCGAGGTAAGGGTTCAAGATAGGTGGAGCGTAATTTTTCAAGCTTGCGAAACTCAAGAACAGCGTCCACCACAGGATGTCCACGCAATTTTTCAAGACGTTCTTGTGAGGTGGAAAGCTGGCCGCCCTTGGTTTTTCCGGAGCTTTTAAGCTTCAAAGTGGAAAAGAGTACTTCCCCCAGCTGCTGCGCTGAACGAATATTAAAGGTGGTGCCGGCGGCGGCGAAGACATCGTTGCTTCGGGCATCGATTTGTGCTTGCACATCTTCAAGAAAATGTCGGAATGCCTCTTGATCAATGGCAATTCCAAGGTTTTCCATATGTGCCAGCACGGGAATGAGCGGTAATTCAAGCTGCGTGTACAGACTGTGCAACCCAAGTTTTGACAATTCACGTTCAAAGCTGTGCGCCAGAGCCAAGGCCTTGGCAGTGGGGGGTAGGGTAGTTGTATTGGTTGTACTATCTGTATTTTCAATAAAATCTGACCATTGTACGGAAAGGCGTGCCCAAGCATAGTCACGGTCTTCGGGGCGCAATAAATATGCGGCAAGGCCTAAGTCAAACCATAGTGTCGGTGCAAGGCTGTGCCATGCGCCATGGGTGCGCAAGAGATTTTTTACATCAGGGCAGACGATGCGTGCGGCATCTTTGAGGTAATGAACAATATTTTCCACTGAAATGTCAGCTAAATGCCAATTTTCATTGTCCATACCAAGCACATAGCCTTGCTCGTGGCGCATCCCTTGATAGAAGCTTGCAGGGAAAACGGCGACTATTTTTGCAGTACAATTTGGTAAATCTTGAATATTATCGATTAGATTTGGTTTTGGTATGTCCACTTGTTCGGCAGGTGTGAAGGCTTTTGAATCTAAAAGTGAGCCTTGGGTTGCCTTGGTGGAAGTTTTTGCAAAGTCGCCCTTGGACGTGTTTGGGCTAATATCTTGTATTTGAACGCTAAAGGCTTTAGCTCGCAGCATACTTTCCACTTCACGGCGCAAAGATGTCAATTCAAATTCTTGTAATATATTCAGGAGATTTTGCGGATCAAAGGTTTGCATGTCCAGATGTTGACTTTGGATTTCGGTACAAAAATCTGTACGCAGCGTGGTAAGCTGTCTGTATAAAAAAATATCTTCCACATGTGAGGCCATTTTTTGTTGCATTTTTGGGGGCATACGCTCTAAGCCGTCACGAATATCTTCAAGGGAAGCGAAATCCATAAATATTTTTTGCGCCGTCTTGGGGCCAATGCCCGGAACGCCTGGGATGTTGTCGCTGGTGTCGCCAATGAGTGCTTGCACATCGGGCCATTGCTGCGGATGTAGCCCTGTTTCTTGGGTAAAATCCGCCATGGAGAGCAATTTTTCTTCCTTACCGGAAGGGTCCCACATCCACACATTTTCATGCAGGCATTGGCGTAAATCCTTATCGGTTCCCACAATAATAACAGGAGTTTGCTCTCTGAATTTCTTGGCAAGGGATGCGATGCAATCATCGGCTTCGCACGCCTGTGAGACGTGTAAGGTTATGCCAAGACTGTGTACCACTCGCTTCACAGGCTCCAATTGTTGCAAAAGCTCTTCCGGGCTTGCGCTACGGTTTGCTTTATAGAGTGGGAAGAGCTCATGGCGGAAGTTTTGCCCTTTGCCATCCATGAAAAACACACATTGCGTGGGTTTTTGTTCACGAATAATGCGCAAAAGCAGGCGAGTTATCATATAGATAGCGTTGGTGGGAAAGCCGTCGGAGCGTTTGAGGGAAGAATTGGCGTAAAAACCACGATAAATAAAGGCTGTACCGTCCACCAGAAAGAGGGGATTTTCTATACCAAGGCGTGTTGTTAAAAGCATGGTGCTCTCTTTTTTATAAATAAATTAGTTGTTATTTTGTAAAACGCACTAAAATCATACCACAAAATTTTTTACCTAAGTACGCTTCAATGCGAAAGATAGTGCCACTATTGTCAATGGAGTAACGGGGAATGAAATTTTTTTTCGTAAAAGTCATGCCGTTTTCATTTTTCTTGCCGGAATTTACCCCGATGGCATTAATGCGATAACCGTCTTGCGCTTGCACCGAAAAGGATTTTTTTACGGAGACAATTTGCCCAAAATTCACTGTTTGTGCTTTATTGTCGATGTTAAGAGTCAGTCCGTTAAGGCTTGTGTCAAGCTCATGCACGTCGGTATTGATGATGGTAAGCCTTCGATTTCCATAGTGAACATACAGCTTCTTGTCCTTGGGAAGCACGGCCATAATGGGCTTTGATGTTTTCGGTAAGGGGTGTTTTTCCACAAGGGGAAGATAGTTGATGGATCTGCGCACATCTTCCAGCGGCAAGGTGATGCGCCCGTCCATAAAGCTTACGCTTAAATCGCTGTACAGGGCTTCACGTACACCTTCAAGGGTTAGGTTAAAATCTCGCTCAAGTTCAATACCCAATATTTTCGCAAAACTTTCAAGCATATGTAGATGATAGTATGTGCGTTTCACCACCGATAAATTTTTACTGGCCTCAAGTCCAAAGGCCGGCTTTCCTTGGCGCACTGCATACCACGAAAGGCTTTTTTCCATTTCCTTGTCGCCCTTAGCCGTTTGGGTATCGTGTACATGCATACGGTGATCAAGTATAAGTAAATGATTATTGACACTGTGCGTGACTGTGCGTGCAATGTCACCCAATTGCGTAAGTTCTTGGGTGGTTACCGTATCCTTGGGTAGGCTGAGCGTATCCATTGTTTCTTGGTCGATGACCACCGATTGCCCCCAACGTTTGGGGCCATGCCAGCGATCTATATATTTTTTACGATAAAAACCGCTTCCGTCGTGTAGATTAAGTACCATACAGACTTTTGGGTCACCAATAAGCTTTTTAATGCGCTTAACTATGGAGTACTGCGGGTCGTTTTCGTCAAGGTGGGCAAACTTACGATTCATATCGCCATGAACACCACGTGAACTTTTGATAATACTTGGAAAATTTAAATTGGGTATTACCCAGAGCGTGCCCTTCTTAATATTGTAACGAGTGGCAAGGAGCGTTGCGGCTGAAAATCCGCCGGGTTCATCGCCCTGAATGCCGCCCACCACCAATAATACCGGACCGGTCGTTCCTTTGCGAAAAAAAGAAAAATCAAGTTGATTATTGCTGTCGGTATTTTTATTGGTCTTGGAAGTTGTTGTTTTTTTCTGCGCTGCCATTGTCCATGGAATGTATGTGGTAGATGTCAGCGTAAATGTGATGAAAAATAGTAAAAATGCGTACATTTTTGATGGATTTGGAGTGATATTTGCAAACATGATTTGTATTCATTTGGGTTAAAAAAAATTAAAAATATTTGTTCAAGTAAATTTCAATTTGCTTTTACAAATATTTTTGCACTTAGTAAAGCATAAGTTGCAAGGTAAAGTCATCACCGCACGTGATTCTAATTTTGTAAAAATTTTCTTGGGGGAGGGACCTTTTTGGA
>CAYJHK010000181.1:0-4442 GCA_964369515.1 uncultured Desulfovibrionaceae bacterium | reverse complement strand
TTGTGTGCAGAGACAAAATCATATTTCGCACATAAAGCTATATAAGAAAATAATTATGCAGAGGTCTTATATCAGTAGAATGAGTTTGTGTTATTATGAACGTTAAAAAGTGTAATTTGAACCTGTAAAAATAAAATTAAGAGCTCTGCACAATTCAAAAAGACATTGATTGTATCAAAGCTTCGCTCCTCGCAATGAATTGATTTTATAACGAAAGTCATTGCGAGCACAGCGAAGCAATCCATGTAATTTTGTCAATTTCAGAAATTGCGCAGAGGTCTCATATTTGCATTGATTGCAATTCAAATTTGCATTGGTCATTATAAGCAATAAGCACATTTCGGTGAAGTCATTGCCGCTTGCAATGCAAAAATGCATTGCTTTGTAAGAAAGGAATGGACTATTACAGTAATTGTTATGATTTGAATACTACATTAAAAGCTCTGCACAATTCAAAAAGGCATGGATTGTATCAAAGCTTCGCTCCTCGCAATAACTTGATTTTATAACCAAAATCATTGCGAACGCAGCAAAGCAATCTATGTATTTTGTCAATTTTAGGAATTGCGCAGAGGTATCATATTTGTTTCAAATGAGTTAGAGGAAAAATAAATTTGTCACAAAACAGACAAGCTTAGGGAGGTGACGCCAATAAAGAGTAAATCTTGGTACAAGTCTTGCTTTGCATACGAAATTACAATTTTTAAAAAGGAATTTTGCTTATGAGTAAACCAAACACTGAGAAAATCGAAGAAAGAGCGCACTTAAACAAAACAATGTCTCCCCTTGCCACTTGGTCCCTTGCATTTGGGTCAATAATCGGTTGGGGAGCTTTTGTTATGCCAAGCTTGAGGTTTTTACCTCAATCCGGGCCGCTGGCTGCTTGCATAGGCTTTGCCTTAGGTGGTGTTTTGCTAATGTTTGTGGCCATATGTTATGGAAAAATTGTGGGGAAATATCCTGTAGCCGGCGGTGCGTTTGCCTATGCCTATGCAACATTTGGAACAACAGCTTCATTTATTTGCGGCTGGGCCATGGTGCTTGGTTACTTATCCATAATAGCCTTAAATGCCACGGCTCTTGTGCTGCTCACCCGATTTCTCATGCCGGACATTCTGAATTTCGGGCATTTGTATGTTATCGCCGGCTGGGATGTTTATCTTGGTGAGTTTATTTTTTTGGAGTCGGTGTTGATTGTTTTTGGTGTGCTGAATATAATTGGCGCTGATGTTATAAGTAAAATTCAGGTATCTCTGGCTGTTATCTTGGGTCTCGGTGTGCTTGCGCTGGTTCTGGGCGCATTTTTTTCGCCAACTGCAACGCTTTCCAATTTGAACCCGCTTTTTGCCGAAGAACGATCGTGGCTGGCAAGTGTAGTCGCTGTAATTGCTGTGGCTCCTTGGTTGTATGTAGGTTTTGATACAATCCCACAAGCGGCGGAGGAGTTTAATTTTTCCGCAAAAAAAGCCATTAACCTCATGGTATTAGCCATCACTTGCGGCATTATTGTTTACGCACTTGTGACCATAGCGGTAGCCATTGTTATTCCATATAAAGAGCTTATTATCCTTGATACGCCGTGGCATACCGGTTATGTGGCTGACCTTGCCCTTGGTTCTTTAGGTACAATCTTGCTTGCCATGGCTGTGGTTGCAGGCATTCTCACCGGAATCAATGGTTTTTATGTGGCTAGTTCCCGTCTTTTGTTTAGCATGGGGCGTGCCAAAATTTTGCCCACATGGTTTTCCAAAATCGATGACAAGCATAATACACCTAAAAATGCCCTTGTTTTCACCTTAGTTTTTGTACTTATGGCGCCATTTTTTGGTCGTGAAGTTCTTGATTGGGTTGTGAGCATGTCTGCCATCGGTACCATTATCGCCTACCTTTTTGCTTCGGCAGCCGCCTATAAAATCTTATCTCGTGATCCCAATGAAAGTAAGGCTATGAAATATTGTTCCGTACTCGGCTGTATTTCTTCTGTTGTTTGTCTTGGTTTGTTGACGCTCCCTTTCTCACCGGCTGTCATTGGCAAAGAATCAGCCTACGCACTCTTAATTTGGACAGTGCTTGGTGTAATTTTTTATGTTACACACTGGAATAATTTACGCAATTTCCCATCCGATGAACGTGCATATCTCATCTTGGGTGAATCGGAACTTGCCAAGCATCTTCCTTCTCGTAAATCGTACAAATAAATTACGGATGATGTTAGCGTGTTTATGGAATAGATAATTCAAAAATGCATTGCCAATGCAAACTTTAGCGGCTTAAAAAATAGAATTTTGTCGGCAAGTAATGCAAGACTGCATTGGTCGATTGTCAAAAAAGATAGCAAAGGTATAATCTTGTGCCTGACTTGAATATTTTATGTAGTATTTTTAAGGAGATAAATATTTTTTTATCAGCGGCTTTAAACGCAATATTTTTGGTACACAGCTTGCTATAAAAGTAACAAGGCAAAGAGATAAAAAATTTGACAACAATTAACGTGTGCATACAATTTGTATGCAAGGGTAGCCCTTAATATAGCTGTAAACAAGAATTAAAGGCAAAAAACCATATATTTTGTGGTTAGAAATTTTTTTACTATCCCGGAGGATGACAATGGCACAATTTGATGACAAAACCAAGGCAGAGTTAATCGCACTTGACAAAAAACATGTTTGGCACCACTTAACACAGCATAAAGTATACGAAAATGCAGATCCGCCTATATATGTGAAAGGCGAAGGAATGCGTGTTACCGATATTAACGGAAAGACATTTCTTGATTCGGTTTCAGGTGGTGTTTGGACTGTCAATGTTGGCTACGGGCGTCAAGAAATTGTGGATGCCGTCAGCAAGCAACTTATGGATATGTGCTATTTTGCCAATGGTATAGGCAATATTCCCACCATAAAATTCTCTGAAAAACTTTTGAGCAAAATGCCCGGCCTAAGTCGTGTATACCTTTCTAACTCCGGTTCTGAAGCCAACGAAAAGGCATTTAAGATTGTCCGTCAAATCGGTCACTTAAAGCATGGCGGCAAAAAAACCGGCATCCTCTATCGTGCTCGTGATTATCATGGCACAACCATTGCCACGTTGAGTGCCGGCGGACAATTTGAACGTCGTAACCAATACGGTCCTTTCTGCCCAGGTTTCTACGAATTCCCCGATTGTGATCCCTATCGCTCCAAATTCGGACAGTGTGACGACCTTGGTGTAAAGCTTGCCAAGCAAATGGAAGAAGTCATTCTTTCCGTAGGTGCCGACGAGCTTGGTGCGGTTATTGTTGAGCCCATGACTGCCGGTGGCGGTATCCTTGTTCCACCTGCCGGATACTATGAAACCATTCAAGAACTCTGCAAAAAATACAACCTCCTCTTGATTGTTGACGAAGTTGTTTGCGGCCTTGGACGTACCGGTAAATGGTTTGGTTATCAACACTTTGGCATTAAGCCCGACATCGTGACCATGGCTAAGGGTGTTGCCAGTGGCTATGCTGCCATTTCCTGCACAGTGACAACAGAAGAAGTTTTCCAAGACTTCATCAATGATCCTAGCGATCCTGATGCTTTCTTCCGTGATATCAGCACCTTTGGTGGCTGCACAGCCGGCCCGACCGCTGGTCTTGTGAATATGGAAATTATTGAGCGTGAAAACCTTATGGAAAATGCCGCTGCCATGGGTGATTATCTTTTAGATGAATTACGTAAGCTTATGGATAAGCATCCTTCCATTGGTGACGTGCGTGGTAAGGGTCTTTTTGCCGGTGTTGAGCTTGTAAAAGATCGTGCCACCAAGGAACCTGTCAGCGACGCTTTTGCAACTCAAGTTGTGGGTGCTGCTAAGATGGAAGGCGGAGTACTTATAGGTAAAACCACTCGCTCTTTCCGTGAGTTGAATAATACCTTGACCCTTTGCCCAGCTCTCATTGCCACCAAGAGTGACATTGATGAAATCGTTGCTGCCATCAGCACAGCTCTCACTGTGGTTGAGAAGAAATTCAATATGTAATTAATGGATTTTTTGCCAAGTTGCGGATGTGTTCTGCAACTTGGCATTTTTTTGCCCATAAACATAACATTTTCAAAAGATGTAGTGTTTATGGGCTTATTTTATAGTAATTTCAGTTGAAATTACTATCTTGACTGCGAGGGCAGTCAAGCACTGCGTAGGCATAAGCGCAATTTATTTGCGCTGTTAAGTGCCGAAGCAAGTGTGCCTTTAATAAGTTGACATTAGTAATGTCAACTTAAAATACTATATATGAGCAGTTTGGATATATTAACTGACGCTGCAAACGGTGCTTTTTCAACGGGTTGCTCCAAAGTGCGTTCAAACAGGTTGAAATACAAGGAAAAATTCAAACGCAAGGCGCGCCGTGTATATGGACATACATAAGCACGTGATTCTAATTTTGTAAAAATTTTCTTGGGGGAGGGACCTTTTTGGAA
>CAYJHK010000180.1:0-4450 GCA_964369515.1 uncultured Desulfovibrionaceae bacterium | reverse complement strand
ATTTACTTTCTACGCTAATGTTTGCCGGCGCAACTCTTGCATAACTCTTGCATAAATTTTGCATAACTCTTGCATAAATTTTGCATAACTCTTGCATAAATTTTGCATAAATTTTGCATAAATTTTGCATGAATTTTGCATCAGTAATTTTGGGAATTTTTTTCTCAGCTACAATAGTCGTCACTGAAAAACATGTTAACAATGTAAATTAAATATTTTTTTAGTTAAAATATACAAATAAAAATGCCGAAAATAAGGGCATGGAATGCACTTTTCCGGCATTTTTATGACGCTAAAACATGGTTTTTCTGTGACGGCTAACAAAATTTGAACGATAGTGAAAATTTTGCGCCACGTAAAATGAGCCGGAATTCACTTCCGGCGTCCCCGAAGGGGCATTTGGAGTGAGCGTGCTTTTCTGAAAAATGCATGAAAATGCGTTTTTCAGCTTCGACTAGAATAGAACACATTCGCAAACCTTTAACGGCTTAGGAGGTATTTTATGAAAAGAGCATCGTTATCTTTCTTGGCATTTGCGTTAAGTTCCACTTTCCTCGTTCTTACTGTACTATCCTTGGCAGCCATGTCATCATTATGACATACTGGTCGTGGGAGGGATTGAAAATATTTTTTGGGAGCGAACCCTTCAGATACTATTTCAAGAGGCAAACGCTAAACAATTAAAATATTATTATATTTAACTCTAAAAAATCACGACACATGCTCTCATTTTCTTTGCCCCTTGCATATTTTTTTATGCGAGGGGCATTTTTTTTCATTTTTTTTCATTTTTTTTTGGGCGAAAATCGCCCTTTTTGACTATAAACAAACTCTAGACATTATTTAAGGTACTTAGAACAAGATTAAAAAAAGGCTTGGGCATGGTTATTGCTATCCTGTTTTCACAAAAAATAATATATCTTGCAGTAATAGTTAGTTTTATGTTAGGGTGGACTTATGTTGATTTGGGTGAGTCAGTCTCACAAATTTTAATAATTATTTTTACATTTTTTTGGGTGTAAAAAATACATCTCGGAGGTACATTATGTTATTTCGTTTTATCTGTACAGCGGCTTTGGTTTTATCATTAACAGGAACAGCCATGGCTCAAGACCTCTCAGGTCTTTACGGCGGTGTTAAGTTTCTTGACTCATATCAAACACAGTGGGGCGGCGGAAGTGCCAACGGTTCCGGTTCTCAAAATACTGTAGGTGTTGGATTTATTGTGGGCATGGATTTTTACAAGCAATCCGAAACCCCCATTCGTACCGAGATTGAATTTGCCATGCGCACCATGTACGAAGGCGAAGGACAATTGGCTTTTGTTAATTACAAGAGTCATATAGAATATAATATACACACACTTATGGGCAGCGCTTTCTATGACTTTCACAATGAATCCATCGTAACCCCATATTTGGGCGCAGGAATTGGAGCAGGCTTTGTGACCGGCAGCTATGAAATCAACAACAACAACCGCAAGATTGACGATACCGTTTTGGCATGGCACGCCAGCGCCGGCCTTGGCGTGGCACTTACGGACTCCGTATCCGCCGACCTTGGCTATCGCTATCTTGGCACAAGCAACGTCACTTCGCATTTTTGGGGCAATGAAGTAGAAACGGATATTAGCGCACACGAATTTAGCATAGGCTTACGCTTTGGTTTCTAATGCATATTAATAGTTAGATTTACGCTGCATAAAGCGAAGCTAAACCCGTGTGAAAATTCACCGGACACAATCTGACAAGTATGAAATACCCCTGTGCATTGCTTGCGCAGGGGTATTTTTGGTAAGAATATGCAGAATAAATTGCTTGTCACCCATGCAAGAGAAGTATATAGTGCCTCGCACAAATTGTATCACCATGTAAACCTTTAACAAAAAAACATTTATGCAAAACAACACTTTTCTTCGTAATGTGGCAATTATTGCCCACGTTGACCATGGCAAAACAACCCTTGTGGATGCACTTTTTCGACAAAGCGGCGTTTTCCGTGCAGACCAGCAAGTTGACGATCGCATCATGGACAGTATGGATCTTGAGCGTGAACGTGGCATCACCATTGCCGCAAAAAACTGTGCCGTCTCTTATAACGGTGTAAAAATCAATATTATCGACACCCCCGGCCACGCCGATTTTGGGGGCGAAGTGGAGCGTGCGCTGTCCATGGCCAGCGGCGCCATTTTGCTGGTGGATGCTTCAGAAGGGCCTTTGCCGCAAACTCGTTTTGTACTGCGCAAAACCTTGGAAGCCGGCTTGCCCGTGGTGGTTGTCATCAATAAAATCGATCGCAAGGACGCCCGTGTTCAAGAAGTGCTTAATGAAGTATACGACCTCTTTATAGACTTGGATGCCGATGAAGACCAGCTGGAATTTCCTGTGCTCTACGCCATTGGACGTGAAGGCGTTGCCATGCGCTCCCTTGATGATGAGCGTGTAAATCTTGCACCGCTTTTTGAAACCATCCTTGAGCATATCCCCGGGCCATCCTATGACGAAACTGAACCATTCCAAATGCTTGTAGCCGACTTAGATTACTCAGACTATCTTGGGCGGTTGGCGGTTGGACGCATCATACACGGGAAAATCCATGCCAAGGATGCCCTACTTTGTATGGGCGAAGACGGTAAGGGAAAACCCTTACGTGTAAGTAAATTGCAAGTATATCAGGGCTTGCGCCTTGCAGAAGTGGACAGTGCCGACCCCGGCGACATTGTGGTACTTGCCGGCATAGAAGATGTAACCATTGGCGATACCGTTTGCACCAAGGAAGAACCACGTGTTTTACCACGCATTCGAGTCGATGAACCCACAGTAGCCATGCGCTTTGGCATCAACACCTCACCTCTTGCCGGACGTGAAGGCAAGCTTGTGCAAACACGAGTCATTTGGGATCGCTTGGTGCGAGAAGCCCTGCGCAATGTGGCTGTGCGTGTGGAAGAAACCACGGACAGAGATGCATTCTTGGTCAAAGGGCGTGGCGAATTTCAAATGGCTATTTTGATTGAGCAAATGCGCCGTGAAGGATTTGAGCTTTCCGTTGGCCGCCCCGAAGTTATTCTCAAAAAATCCGAAACGGGCAAAACCCTCGAACCCATTGAACATCTATACATTGACTGCGATGAAGCCTTTATGGGTGTCGTTACGGAAAAATTGGCTCAACGCAAAGGGCGTATGCTCAACTGTATGAATGATAAGAGCGGCGGAAGCGGACGGGTGCGCATGGAATTTTCGGTACCCTCACGAGGGCTTATCGGCTATCGTGACGAATTTTTGACAGACACACGCGGTACCGGCATTATGAATTCACTCTTGGCCGGCTATGAAGAATGGCGTGGCGAATTTTTGACACGTTACAGCGGCTCCATCGTCTGCGATCGTGCCGGTTCAGCCGTACCCTACGCACTGTTTAACCTCGAACCACGGGGAATATTATTTGTTCCGGCTGGGGTTCCCGTGTACGAAGGCATGATTGTGGGTGAACACAACCGTGAAAATGACATTGACGTCAATCCCTGTAAGGAAAAGAAGCTTACCAATATGCGAGCTTCCGGAAAGGACGAAAATGTAATTTTAACGCCGGTGCGTCCCATGACCCTTGAATTTGCGCTACACTTTGTGCGTGAAGATGAAATGGTCGAAGTGACGCCTGAGTCCATTCGTTTGCGTAAAACTATTCTTTCAGCACAAAAACGCCACCAAAGCCTTGGTGCAAAGAAGAAGGCCACTGAATCTACCACTAATTAAGGGATCTTATGAACATTACGGAACTGACACACCCACTGGTGCAGCATAAGCTGGGCGTATTGCGAGGGCCGCTGGCTACGCAAACATTTCGTGATATTACCAATGAATTGTGCGCTTTTCTAACCTATGAAGCCACAAAGGATTTGCCCCTATTATCCACGGAAGTGGATGGCTTCGCCGGCAAAGTGCAAATCAAAGAAATTGATGGTAAAATGCTTACGGCTGTACCCATTTTACGTGCCGGCATGGGGATGCTCAATGGATTTTTGCAGCTTATTCCCGGTGCAAAGGTGAGCACCATTGGCTTATATCGCAATGAAGACAGCTTAAAACCCGTGAGTTATTTCACTAAACTTGCTGAAAACATGCCGGAGCGCACCGCCTTTATCCTTGACCCCATGCTGGCTACGGGCGGTTCAATCATAGCCGCCGTAGACATCTTAAAGGATGCCGGCTGCACCGATATTTGTGCGCTGTGCATAATTGTTGCGCCCGAGGGAGTTGCTGCTTTACATAGGGTACATCCTGATGTAAGAATTTATACATGTTCCATCGACGAAAAGCTTAATGAGCAAGGGTATATTATCCCCGGCTTAGGTGATGCCGGTGATAGGATTTTCGGTACCAAGTAACAGTTTAACCCAATTTAAGACCTCTGCGCAATTCATTGCGCAAGGTCTTTGGAGCGTTGACGTTAG
>CAYJHK010000179.1:0-4460 GCA_964369515.1 uncultured Desulfovibrionaceae bacterium | reverse complement strand
TGACCACTGCCCACTATTCACTCAACACTGTGCGAAGCACAAAAGGAGGCTTTAATAATGGACGAACGACTCATGATTCAGGCGTTAATGTGTTTAATAGGTCTTGTGGTGGCACTTATTGGCTTCATTTGGAATGGACACAATAAGCAGCATGATAAAGTAAATAAAGTACTGGAAGAACTCATGCACACAAAGCAGACCTGCATGGGTATATTCGCTTTGAAGCAGGATTTGGCAGAGGTGAGCGGACGAGTGGCGGTACTTGAAAAAATTAAAACAGGAGAGTGATATGGAAGATCTTATTTTTTCTTTTTTGGGTGTGTTTGTCGGTTGTATTATGGGGAATGTAGTCTATGACCGGTGGAATAAACGGAAATAATATGGCTGGTCAAGCTTGGTGGAAAGAAGCTTTAAGTGCTGCGGATAATATTTCCACCACTCGCATTTGCTTTCTTGCCGCTAATGCCTTTGTGTTTATCATGGTCATTGCCTTGGCTATTTCCGGCAAATTTACTCTAGATTGGGGATGGTTCTTGCTTGGTATTTACACAACGGCATGGGGCGGAAAGGATGTGGCTAAGTACATGGAGGTAAAGCGTGAACTTAACAAAATGGGCGATATTGGCGGCAGGGGTGCTGGCTCTTATAGCCGTTATAACATGGCAAAGGGCGGAGATAAGCGACCTTGAGACGGAGCTTACCACATACAAGCTTAGTAATGAGAGTTTGCAAAAACAGGCGAAAACGCACCTTAAATTCATTGAGGGAGCGAGTGCTGATTTGCAAGCCTGTCTCGACAGCAAGAACACGCTGGTTAAGAGGCTTGAGGGGGTGAACGCCTTAATGCGCAAGGCCAAGCCCGTAACCATCGACAAAAACAAGGTGGTGGATAATGAGACTTTGCGAAAAATTATTGACAGCCTTAACCGTCCTTTGCCTGATGGCAATAATATTGCTCCCCATGGGCTGCGGCAAAACTAAAACCGTTCCCGTGGTGGAGTTTCAAAAAATTATCCCTTGTCCAAGACCCAGCAAGCCCTATGAGCTAATACCGCTGAAATATGAATACCTTGAAAGCTTTGAGAATGCGGAAATTATGCTCAAAAATCGCTTGATTATGGATGAGTATATTGTGGCCTTGCAGGGGACAATACTTTGCTACGAGAGGCAGGTGCGTTGAAAATGGGTAAACTACTGCGTCAGGGCGTCATGAAAGAGGGGTAATACGCTCAAATTCATGTCCTTTGCGTTGGCGTAAGATAGTGGCTTCATACTGTGCTTGTAAGTTCACCCACATCTCCATATCGGTACCGAAATAGCGTGCTAGACGAATGGCGGTATCGGTGCTGATACCACGCTTTTCGTGTATAATTTCATGAATGCGTGTGGCAGGAATGCCCAAAGCAAGTGCCAGCGCGTGGGCTGACAGATTGAGGGCTGCCATATATTCTTCTCGTAAAATTTCGCCGGGGTGTATGGCTAACATAAAAAAACTCCTTGGAAATATCAGTGATAATCTACCACTTCTACATGGTAGGCATGGCCGTTTTCCCAAGTAAAACAAATGCGAAAACGGTCGTTTACACGGATGCTATATTGTCCGGTGCGGTCGCCTTTAAGGCTTTCCAAGCGATTTCCGGAAGGTATGCGTAAAGATTCAAGGCTGTGCGTTGCGTGTAATATATACAGTTTGCGTAAAGCAGAACGAGCAACTGTTCCCAATTTAGGACAGTGTCCTGTCTCAAAAAGAGTACGAGTCTCTTTATTGGCAAAGCTTACAATCATTGTTTTACCCTTGCTTTATCTTTTCCGTATTACGATTGACGTAATGTATTAAACAAGGTGGTAAATGTCAAGATTAAAAAGGTGGAAATATGAGAATAGCATTAACCAATTTCACGGGCGGAGAGGTTGCGCCTTCCTTGTCGTCCCGTTACGACCTTGGGCGTTATAAGAATTCTGTGCAGTGCATGGAGAATTTTTTACCCAACGTGCATGGCAATGTGGAGCGCAGGCCGGGCACGCAGTTTGCGTATGATATCGATTCAGACGCCGTGCTCTTTCCTTTTTCATTCAATGCGGACGCTTATCAAAACTTTGTGCTCATAATCAGCGATGAACGCTTGCAGGTGGCACGTCCCCTTGAGTCCGGCGGCGGTATTATTACCGGCATTGCCACGCCGTGGGTGCTGGAGCATGTCAGCGAGCTTTCTTACGCTCAAGTTGGCGACATTATTTATTTTGCCCATAGGTATTACCCATTGCACAAGCTTATGCGTAGCGGTGCGTATCCCGATTATTCGTGGCAGCTGGTGGAGGTTGTGCTTAATTCTTCCTTGTCTGCCCCGAGCACGCCAACGGCTACCTTTAACCGCAAGCCGGCAGATGATGGTGAGACATTGGACGAATTGACCTACACCCTACGCTATAAAATTGTGGCTGTGGACGAAAATGGGCTGGAGTCTTTGGCCTCCCCTGCCGGTGAAGTGCTTGGCAAACATCCTTCCGATTGGGTGCAAGGTGACAGCGTGACGGTGAATTGGTCGGCGGTGAGCGGTGCGGCTGAATATAATATTTACCGAGAGGAAGCCGGATATTTTGGTTTCATCGGCATTAGTAGCACGCTCAGCTTTGCCGACAACAATTATGAGGCGGACATTGCCGACACTCCCAAGGAAGATTGGGACCCTTTCGCTGACGGCAACTATCCAAGCGTGGTCTCCTTCCATCAACAGCGCATGATTTTGGGCGGTACGTTGTACAGTCCGCAAGCCTTTTATATGTCACGGGTGGGAGACTTTGAAAATTTTCGCAAGTCAAGACCACTGCAAGACGATGACCCTGTTGAATACTTGATAGCTTCCGGCAATATTGACGCGGTGACGTGGCTTGCAAGTTTTGGTGATTTGCTCATCGGAACCAGTGGCAGTGAGTACAAGGCCAGCGGTGACGGTGGTCCCATTACTGCAAGCAATGTGAGCATTACGGCACAAAGCTATTGGGGTTCTTCCAAGCTTCTCCCCATCATTATTGGCAATTCCATCATGCATGTGCAACGGCACGGTGCACGGGTGCGTGACCTTTTTTACAGCCTTGAGAAGGACGGTTACGCCGGCAATGACCTTTCCATTATGGCGCCGCATTTGTTTGACGGCTTCACCTTGCGCCAATGGGCATTTCAGCAAACGCCTTACTCTACCATATGGATTGTGCGCAGTGACGGCGTTTTACTTGCGCTGACCTACATGAAGGAACACGACATTTGGGGCTGGAGTCGGCATATTACCGACGGTGAGTATCGGTCGGTGACGGTGATCAGTGGAGTTGACGGTGATGACGTGTATTTTGTGGTTAAGCGTGGCGATGGCTATTACCTTGAGAAGCTTGCCAAGCGTTGGATGGAAGCCTACGGCATACATGAGGCTTTTTATGTGGATGGCGGTGTTACGCAGCGCACGGAAGAGGCGACAGCGCACATAAGCGGACTTGCGCACCTTGAAGGAAAGGAAGTGGCTGTGCTTGCGGACGGTTCGCCTGTGGAGGGTCTCACGGTGAACGGCGGTGCAATCACCCTACCCTATGCGGCGCAAGTGGTGCATGTGGGCTTGCCTTATGCTTCGACCTTGTGTCCTTTGCCTTCGGAAGGTGACGGACAGCTTGGTTCATCGCTTGGGCAAATGCGAGGCATAGGAAAGTGTATCATACGCTTACAATCGTCTGTGGGCGGTAAATATGGGGCTGAGCGTGATAGTCTGTATGATTTTCCCTTTGTTCCGGAAACATGGGGGGCGGCGGTGATTCCATTCAGCGGTGATATTGAGTTTATTCCGGGCGGTGGGCAAAGCAGTAACGCTACGGTGTGGATTGTGCAGGAGAGGGCGTTGCCGTTTACGGTGGGGGCGCTTATCTTGGACATTGATATATAAGAGGAAAATATGCTGACATTTCAAACAGAAACAATAGATACGGTGCTTCACGAAATAAAACAGCTTTTACCGGCGCATTGTGCGGAAGCTGTGCCGGATATTATGACGGCGGATACGGTGAATTTTGATATGTATGCTGTTTTAGAAGACGCAAATGTTTTGCATATTATTACAGCACGCAATCAGGAAAAAGAGCTTGTGGGCTATGCCATTTATTTTGTTGCGCCTGATCCTCACCGAAACAATGAGCTTACGGCAACATCGGACGCTTTTTATTTACTCCCAGAGTATAGGGGGTGGAATGGTGTTAAACTTATGCAATATGCGGAAAAATCGTTAATCATGCGTGGGATAAAGCGCATGGTAAATTCTTTACCGGTGGGCGCAGGCATGGGAAATCTAATGTGTAAATTAGGCTTTAAGGCGGTAAGTTTGCAATACATGAAAAACATAGGAGGTTAATTATGGCACCAATAGCGGCGGCATTACCCATTATATCGGCGGTGGCAGGAATCGGCGGCACGGCTTTAGGGG
>CAYJHK010000178.1:0-4506 GCA_964369515.1 uncultured Desulfovibrionaceae bacterium | reverse complement strand
ATTTACGAAGTAAATAATATGGCGTGTGAAAAGTTTTTGGGGGTGGGGGTTTGGGGGAGGAGACCTTTTTCCAAAAAGGTCCCTCCCCCAAGAAAATTTTTACAAAATTAGAATCACGTGTAAATTTTACCGGCACACATTCAACGCTTGCCTAACTTGCACACAAGATATATCATAAACAAATGATAGATTACACTTCAAGCCTTAATACGGCGCAATACGCAGCAGCCACAGCTGCCGACGGAGCAACTCTTGTCATTGCCGGCGCAGGTTCCGGAAAAACTCGAACCATTGTCTACCGTTTAGCTTGGCTCTTTGAACAAGGGGTACTGCCCTCACAAATGCTACTCTTAACTTTTACCCGCAAAGCAGCCCAAGAGATGCTCTCCCGTGCTTCGCAACTGTTGCAACATGGACTTATGGGCGTACAAGGCGGTACATTTCATAGCTTTGCCTACAGCGTTTTGCGCAGGTATCGCCCCACTTGGCTTGAGGGACGCAATTTTTCCGTAATGGACGGAGCTGATATTACCGCTGCCATTGCCCACTGTAAAGACGGTCTCGGCGTAAGTAAAAAAGATCGTTCATTCCCCAAAAGCCAAAATATTGTAGGGATTTTAAGTAAGGCTCGCAATAAGGAAGTCTGCATTGAAGAAGTTCTTAGACGAGAGGCTACGCACCTTTTGCCCCACACCGATGCACTTATACAAATTCACAAAACCTACCAAGCCCATAAGCAAAATCACGCATTATTTGATTATGATGACTTGCTCTTTGAGCTGGAAGGGCTTTTACAAGAAAACAGACCGGAAATACAATACCTGCGTGACAACTATCCCCATATAATGGTTGATGAGTATCAAGACACAAACCTTGTGCAAGCCCGCATTGTGCGCCTGCTTGGAGCAAAAGAGCATGGCGGAAGCGGCAATGTCATGGCTGTTGGTGACGATGCCCAATCCATATATGCTTTTCGTGGTGCAAATGTCCATAATATCTTGGATTTCCCAAAGCACTTTCCGGGTACAAGCATTGTTCGTCTTGAAGAAAATTATCGCTCTACACAAAATATTTTGAACGTAGCCAACAATCTTTTACGTTTTGCCGCCAATTCCTATGATAAGAAATTATTTACCACCCGTGAAGGCGGTCAAGCCGTGCAATATATTCAACCTGCCAGCGACAAAAGCCAAGCCGACATGCTGGTAAACCGCATTGCGCAATTGCTGAACGATTACTTACCACATGAAATTGCTGTACTTTTTAGAGCAGGCTTCCATTCGTATAATCTGGAAGCCGCCTTGCAACGTGCAGGTATTTTATTTCGCAAATACGGCGGCTTACGCTTTTCTGAAGCAGCACACATCAAGGATGTTTTAGCCTACGCACGCCTGATTATAAACCCTCTGGATTTCAGCGCCTTTGAGCGTATTGCGTCTTTACACAAGGGTATTGGAAAAAAAACCGTGCAAAAACTCTACGCTGTAGCCATGCGTGGGGAAACAGCCGCAACAGAAAAAGCCTTTGGTAAGTTTCCCGAATTTCTCGCCGACAACCACTTTCTTGAGCATATTCGAACGCAAAATTTCTTACCCTCGGCCTGCATGGAAGCAATCATAAACCATTACAAACCTCGCCTCGAACACCAATACCCCGACGATTGGCCCCGTCGCTTACAGGGTCTTGAGGAAATTCAACGCATGGCTGCGACATATCAAGATTTGGATCTTTTTATAGCCGATTTGGTGCTCGAAAGCAGCGAAGACAATGAGCATGACGAACAGTATATTTCCCTTTCCACCATCCATTCTGCCAAAGGACTTGAATGGAATTGTGTCCTGATTATGGACCTTGTGGAAGATCGCTTTCCGTCACGTCATGCGCAAAGCGATGCCGAGAGCTTTGAAGAAGAACGCCGGCTTATGTATGTGGCCTGCACCAGAGCAAAGCAATGCCTTGAACTCTATTCGCCAAGCAATATCTATCAAAAAGGTAGAGGAAGTATGCCCGTATCGCCAAGCCCCTTCGTGCGAGAACTCCCATCCGGTATGTGCGAAGAATGGTATGAAACCTATGACGGCAGAAAGAAGAAACGGCAAGCTCGCAATGCTGCAGCTATGCATTTTAGTGACACAAGCGTCCCAAAAAGCTTTTCACATCATGATGATAAGGAAGAAAATTCCATAATTTCAACTACATTTCAAAGTAAGCAGACAACACAAGAAACGCAACAAGACGGCAATGCGCCATTGCCGTTGGGCTTTTGCCGGCATAAAATTTTCGGGCGTGGGAAAATGATTAAATTCATTGCGCCCGATAAGTACCAAGTAAATTTTACAGGTTTCGGCATTAAAACAATTTTAAAGGATTTTTTATTACCTGAAAAAGAATAGGAGGTAAGCCAAGTGACGGCCATTTCTGAAGCGTATATTTTAGACTTACTTGCCAAACACTTTCCGGAAAACCATCCTAGCCTGCTTATGGGGCGTGGGGACGATTGTGCTATTATTCGCTCCCAAGGTTCCCTTGGCGTGAGCACCGATCTATTCATTGAAGACATACATTTTCGTTCATCGTATTTTACGCCGAGCGAAATCGGACACAAGGCACTTGCCGTCAATATATCCGACATCGCCGCCATGGGTATGCGCCCCACGGGTTTTAGCCTTGGCCTTGCCATACCGGAACACATCGACACCCATTGGCTGGAAGCTTTTTTCTACGGCATGGGGCAGCTGGCCGCAAAGCATAATATACCCCTTTCCGGAGGAGACCTTTCACGGGCAGAAAAAATCCATATCTGTATCACCATTTGGGGTGAGACCGGCACTCAAAAAAATCTTTCCGAAAATAAATCCGGCTACCTTAGCCGTGGCGGTGCTATGCCGGGCGATGTACTCTTTGTTGTCGGAAACATTGGGCTTGCACGCATAGGGCTTGAAAAGTTAGAAAAATACGGCCGAGAAGCACAAAAAATGTGGCCGGACGCTTGCGCCGCACATTTACTGCCCCAGCCACAAGTGGACGCCGGCCTCATTCTTGCTCGCTCAAGTAATAATGTGCGCCCTCCCGTACTTATGGATCTTTCCGACGGACTTGCTCGAGATATGTATCGGCTCTTGGGTACGGAGAGAAATACCATGCTCGGCGCACAAATTATTTTGCCGGAAGCACTCTTGCACCCCGAAGTCATACGCCACGCCAAGGAAAATGGGCTTTGCGCCGCAGAACAAGCCTTCCTTGGCGGTGAAGACTACGCACTCCTTGGTGCTTGTATGCCGAAATTGCTACCGATTTTACATGCAGGCATACCGCACATGCGCAGTATTGGCAGTATAACCGATGCCGGATATGTGGAGCTCAACGGAAAAAGAATGCAGATGCAAGGCTTTGACCATTTCAGCAACAATTCAGGGAATTAAAGGATACAAAATAATGTAAACTTACTCATTTTTTTCAGTACGACAATTCAAGACTTCTGCACAATTCAAAAAGGCATGGATTGCCCCGTCGCTGCGCTCCTCGCAATGACTTGATATTATAACTGAAGTCATTGCGAGCTTAGCGAAGCAATCCATGTATTTTGTCAGCTTTAGGAGATACACAGTAATCTTAAAATTGTGACAAAATTTGAAAGCAGGGCATAAGACCCTTGACAGATGCACACGCCTTGCTTATTTATTAGGTTTACGAAGGAGACTTTGATGAAAGCTAAAAAACTACATGAAAAATATATGGAAGCGCAAAACAACCATGGCGCACAAGATGCGGATCAAGAAGATTGTATCATCCCTCTTGACCCTGATGCTCTACCCGAAATCGATCTTGACAGTATCAATATTGCGGGAGAAGAAACGGTAGCGCCCAAGGATCCACAAGAAGTGGCACGGGAAGCACATTTGCGAGCACTTGCCGATATGGAAAATTACAAAAAGCGTCTCGCTCGTGAACATGAAGAACAAATGGCCTATGCAGCAGAAAAGGTATTGGCAAGCTTACTTCCAAGTCTCGACAATCTTGACCTAGCCCTTCAGTACGGCAGTAATAATGAAGCCTGCAAAGATTTGATCATGGGCATTGAAATGACACGTAAACTTTTGCTGGATGCCGTGAAAGCCCATGGCCTTGAACCTGTGGGCGTGGTGGGAGAAGCCTTTACCCCCGAATTACATGAAGCCCTCACCTTTGAACAACGTGGAGATATGGAAGAAAATCATATCAGCACCGTGATGCAAAGAGGTTATAAGCTTAAAAATCGCTTGCTCCGTCCGGCTAAGGTTGGCATTAGCAAAAAATAGTTTTGAGGACGTGCCGATTAATCATTTTTCTTGAAGGAGAAACGGCAGGTCATACCGATTTTAATTTTCTTGGGGGAGGGATCTTTTTAGAAAAAGGTCTCCTCCCCAAACCCCACCCCCAAAAACTTTTCATGCGCCATATTATTTAGTCGGAGCTGAAAAACGCATTTTCATGCATTTTTCAGAAAGGCACGCTCACTCCAAATAC